>JAEORI010000164.1 GCA_016840965.1 Candidatus Thorarchaeota archaeon
ACAATATTCACTACCACAGTTAACTCTTGACCTTGGGTGGGTTTTTCTGGACTATAAGAAACGAAGAATTCTAAATCACCCATCACTGTGATGTTTCCTTCAATTGGATTACCAGTTTCAACATCTGGGTGATCTACAGAGATTACATATTCATATTCTCCTGGTAACCATCCTGCTGTAGATATTGTTGCTGAATATACACCCAATCCACTCTCAACTAAATTATAGGAAAGAGCCTTAACAAAGAATGTCACAGTTGCTCCGGAAATGGGCCGATATGACCAATCCATGAAATAGAGTTCAACTATAGTCTGGTCTCCCTGAGTGAGCACCCAACCTTCTGACGAATAAACCTCTGAAGAGGTCGCTGCATCAGAATAGGCTCTGATTGAGAATTGACCTGACCATGGACTGGCATATGTTGCATTTATGTAGACTTTAAAGAGATTGGGGCCAAGTAAGAAATCCGCAGGCACCCACATACTGTACTCTGCCAAATCTGTAGTAGATGGTAATGCAGTATATCTAGTGCCATTGATTTCAACTTGAATCGAAGTCCAATTGAAAACCGGACCATACTTATCCTTGACAAATATAGTGACTTCGAAGTCCGAGCCTCCCTCAACTCTGGGAACAAAGAATACATTTGGTTGAAGATTTCCAAAAACATCAAAGGATATTTCTAATGCTGGTGGTCCAACTATGTTAGGTTTCTGTACATTCAATTCAAAAGTATGAACTCCCAAACCAAGAGTTATGTTATGTGAGAAGATATAGCAACCTAATACTGGACTTTCAATTAGTTGGAACACTCTTGGACCACTCTTGAGCGTGACAGTGGCTCCTTCAACAGGAAATCCGTAGGGATCTGAAATATTGAACCATGCCACGACCCTTTTATCCTGTTCAACCGAGGCTGGAAAGTCTGTATCTACTATGAGGCTTGTTGTCAAAATCTGAACCGCGAATGCTTTCTCACCTACACCGATTCCAATAGCATGAGGATGAATAGCTAATGCAGAAATGAAATGAACCCCTGCTTCCAATTGCAGTTCTGGCATGTTAACAACATAGAATGGACCTGATTGAGTCGCTGGTAGAACAACACCTTCCAAGGTGATTGAAACTGTTGCGTCATCAACAGGGCTACCAAGATTGTCATTCACCCAGACTGTGACATTCATAGCATCTCCTTGATTTACTAAATCTGGAGCTTGAACCTGAATATGGAGATTACTCCGAACTATTATTGCATCTACAAAGGTTCTCTCGTAAGGATGGTAGAATTTGTTATCGACAGTGATACTTAAGTTTGCGACTCCTATGGGCCACGTGGCATCAGTGATAGCATGGTACTTTGCCCATCCAGCCGCGTAATAGAAACCGAATGTATTCAAAGCTGGTCCTTCAGGAGTCACAAAGTGTGCACTCATGTAAACAGTTGCATCTTCTACAGTTTCACCATAGATGTTAGCTACAGTTACATTCACTTCGAAAGCATCGCCTTGGACAATATTCAAGGATGAATACTCAACAAAAACATCGAGCAGGTAATTACTGTCGAGGTTCCTAACAGCACCCAAAGAATAACTTGTGTATGTGGCAAATGGATATGCTGCAATTTCCTCACCAGGTGTAAGATCAATATCTCCTAGAAGTAGTGGATTGTAAACTTCTCCAATTTCAACAGTCCACTTGACTTCTCCAGAAAATGATACCTGAGTTAGGAGCTCATCTTGATCGGTGAATAATAGAAAATCATCTTCATCATCACCGTCAAAGTCAGCTATAATTGAGCTAAGTGGAGCCGCCCCTGTAACTGTAGTAGACCACATGGTTGTTAGAGTTGTTCCGAGTTGAGTAAGATACATCTCTCCTGTAGACATTATGAGGAATAATTCATCCGTAGGGTCTCCTGAAGCATCTGCTGGAAAGACATATGTGAGGTCATGATGTGGGAGCTCGTAAACAGGTGTATTGTTCACATTGGTTGTTGTGCTATCAAAAACAAAAATTCGACCTGTCGGATCACTTGCATTCCAATAATTGAAACCAGCTACAAATTGTTCCGCTCCTGAAGTCGAATTGTACATAGTCGCGATACTGACTGGTTCCATGTTGGAATACCCACTCATATCGATATCCAAAGAGTGCAAGAATATCAAATCAGTTGTGTAAATATCGATTCGTGTATTTCCTCTGATAACCGCGATATACCCAAAAGGAACCCCCTCTATGACAGAAAAGCCTCTGACTCCTATTTCCTCAGGAAACTCTACCGCTGACCAGCTGAGATCTGAGTCCATCTTAAGTATAGATTCCGGAGATGTTTCTGATACTAGAAACAGTTCTTCATTTCCATCTCCATCATCATCAAAAACCTCAATGAATGTGAAGCTCTTGTACGGATAAGGTACAATGTCTTCTCCTATTAGGGTAAATGTACTTCCATGATATGCATGATATCGTAATAATGAGGTTTTCAAAACACCATCATAGTAGTAGTCAAGGACTATAATGTCAAGAACATTATCCCCATCTAGCATAGCAGTATAGACTTCAAAATTGTCGAATCTATCGCCTTTGGGTATTGTGACATTTATGGAATCAATTAGGTTGCCAATTGAAGAGTATTTTATGAGTGTTAGATTTTCTTCACCCGAAAATCTCTCTATTGTGTATATTACCCTACTTCCATCAGATAGATTTCCAATATCTGACTGATGGAAACTCTTATGCACATAATCAGTCGTAGTCTTGTCTATTTTCCAGACAAAATTCCCTGAAACTGTAAAGCTCAAAGGATGAGTTGAATTTCCTAAATTAGCAAGATTGAGATAACTATCTCGAACTGTAATATAATACTCATAGTTTCCTTGTTGAAGGTTTCCAATGAATGCATAGTACCAACCTTCTGTATGAGATGCATACATCTCATCTTGAGGCTGAATCCATAATAAGCTTCCAGGCAATCGGACCCAAATATCAGCTTGTTCAACAATTGAAGTTTCAATTACATTTACTCTGACTATAACATAATCATCCAAGATTGTTGGATGAAGAGGTTCGATTGGGACTGGCATCAGCGTTGGTGCAGTGGTGTCGCTAATGATTATGTAGACATCACTATCAATCCTAACCACAACATCGTCTCTGGCATTACCATTTATATCGTAGCTAATGATTTGATGCCCTCCTAGCCTAACATCGACGAGGTATTCAATATTAGCGAAGGCTCCATCCGCACCACGTATTACGCCGAGCCCTCCACGAGTGGTTCCTGTAGCTAAATCATCCATAGCATCTTGGTCCATTGGTCCGACTCCAAGTTGTTTGGTTGAGTAAGTGTAGATTCCTTCTACCTCTCTTATTGGGGTGCCATCATTTCCATCTATGAAAAATGCCTTTTCCTGAGTTCTACTTATCACAACTAAATCATCTTGTGGATTTCCACCAAAATCTCCTGTTTCTATGTATCTAGTTGTACTTGATAGCCCATCGACTAGCTGAGTATATACTACTCCTGAAGCATTTCCTCGGTAAACAACAATGTCGCCATCACTCTCAATAGTAGCGATCTCCTCCAATCCTCCCAGATGGTTGAATTCCACCATATCCTGGATACTTGGACTAAGAATAATTGAATAAATCTGAGTACCATCAGCCTCAACAACTGTCAAGTTTCTCTGACCGACGGTTCCCATTTGATTTGAAAATGCTATCGAATCCTGAGATCCGCTTGAAAATCTACCAATAACTGGTCCGAAATATGCGTAGTCGGCTGAGAATGTTCCAATGGTTACATTTGCCATCAAATCTAGTGTGAGGAAGTTGTCACGATTATTCATATTTTGAACTAACACATCCGGGAAGGGATCTCCATTGAAAATTCCAAATCCCACGGGAGCTGGGTAGATGAAAGGCATTGGATACTCGGATACAGTTTCATCAGCAACATCAACCATCAAGATATAGTAAGTAGGACTAACGAAGTTCCTAAGGAAAAACTCAGTATCACCATCCAAATCCACATCGTAGCCTGCGAGATATGCTCCATTGTACTTATTGCCTGCTGGTAAAGCTACGTCCATTGTGACTTCGCCAATCAAATCGATAAAGTACAATCGACTCTCTTCTTCTATCACATAAGCAAAACCGCGATGACCCTGAATCTCTCCAACTGCAATTTGGATGTTCGTATCTGGAAGACTATAGTGATAGAGCGAATCAGTTTGCGCTAAATCATGTTGCTCCTCCATTTGAAGAACTGCGTTGGTTGTTGGTTCATAATTCAGTGTTGTAGACACAATGATTATGAAGAACAGAAAACCAATAATCAGAATCCTCAAGATACCAATATCATCAGCATCCATGTTCTTAGATTTTGGACGGTATCGACTTACTCTATTATTCAAAGCATCAGTAGTTTTGGATGGAAACATCTTCTAATCACTCCATCTTGATAAAGCATAACGATCTCTTGCATACAACAGAGACCGTGCTTTATATAGAGCACAACGATTGATTCGCATCCTTTTATTGATTCTGGGCGCGTAATCCACCGATAGGCTAAAGTCGAGGATATGTATTCACAAACTAAGTTTTCACAGGGTTTGAACGAAATGGTTGAGCATATCGCTGTAATTGGTTGCGGGGCTGCTGGTGCTACAGCAGCACTACAAGCACGGAAATTCAATAGAGATGTTGAGATATCTGTTTTCAATTCAGAGCCCTACTCACAATATTCAAGGTGCGGACTTCCATACACCATATCAGGAAAAGTAGGCGCCTTTGAAGATCTTGTGCTAATGCCTCCTGATAATTGGGGAGCTTTGAAGATTGATGCAAAACTAGGTGTCACAGTGACAGATATTGATCATAAGTCTAGGGAGATTATTTTTTCAGACAAAAGTGGAGAGGGTAGACAGAACTACGATGCATTGGTATTTGCCACAGGAGCGGAGAATGCAGATCCCCCTATCAAAGGACTTGACAAGAAACGTGTCTACGGTCTGAGAACACTTGATGATGCAAAGGCTCTATCCCTTGAGGCTGAAAAAGCTAAAACTGCAGTTATCATAGGAGGAGGTCTTATAGGAATGGAAGCTGCAGAGGCTTTCCATGAGAGAGGTCTCGATGTAACAGTCGTTGAGTTCCTTCCTCATATACTTCTAGCGATGGTGGATCCAGATATGGCTGAAATTGTTGAAGAGCACTGTATCTCACACGGTCTCAAGATTCTAAACAATACTGCAGCTCAAGAAATCACTGGGAAAGACTCACCAAAAACCGTAGTGATCAAGAATAGAAAGACTGAAGATATTTCTGAGATTCCCGCTGATTTTGTTGTTGTAGCAACTGGAGTTCGACCTGTTACAGCACTTGCTGAGAAAATAGGTGTCGCGATTGGAACTACAAGAGGCATCAAGACCAATGAAAAGATGATGACGAATATTAATCAAGTCTATGCCTGTGGTGACTGCGCTGAAAACCTAGAATTCATTACTCGAAAACCTATTGCTGGAGGACTTGGCACAGTCGCAGTCAGACAAGCTCGTGTTGCTGGAATTAACGCAGCTGGTGGGGATGTAACATTCCCAGGAATAGTTGGAGCCAAAGTCACAAAGCTATTTGGTCTGGAGATTGCAAGCACTGGCTTTACTGACGAAATGGCTAGTAGATTCGAGATTCCTATAGTTAAAGGCTCAATGAAAGGTGGCACAAAACCTCCATATTTTATTGGAGGAAAAGAACTCAAGCTAAAGACATTCTACAACAAGGAAACTGGAAAGCTGGTTGGAGGACAACTCGTTGGAGAAGAGGACGCTGCAATGCGCCTAAATGTTCTAACTTTGGGTATTCAACAGAACATTGATGCATCCGAGTTGTTTGATTTTGAGAATTGCTATGCTCCTGCAATCTGTGACACATGGGACCCGTTAGTGTCGTCAGCTGACGCAGCTCGTCGCAGACTCAAGATATAGTTCATTCAGATACAAGCGTTCTAATGTTATTCAATGCAAATTGAAATGAGCTTTGCTGAATAGGTGAGCTGGCAACTAGCAATATGTTAGTTAGGTTGCCCTCCGCCTTTGAATGACTTACAATTGCTCTTACTATTTCTTCAGCAACCTCCCAACTTGGAATTCTCGAAACTTCGAGCCCCATTGTGAAAAATCCAACTTTCTGAGCTTTCCGACCATTAGCAATTTCCAGAGCTTCAAACGCTGTATTATATATGATTAAGCGTCTATCTGGATTTTCTAGTGAAATTCCAGGCCAATATAGAACTTCTCCGGCATTACTTCCCTCTTTTATTGAAATGTCTGATTTTCTTCTTCCTTGTCCTACATTCCGAGCTTTCACTACAATATCAATATCAGAATCATCTTTATGCCCAAGCTCAACCTTGACGTTGAGGTTTCCGAGAAACCAACCTTCCACAGCTCTTACTCCTCAGATTCATTAACAGCGTTGTTAAAGCAGTCACATGTATGCTTGCTTAATCCTACCAAAGTAATTTCTTTTACCGAACCTGGTCTGCGCGCATAGTGAGATATTCCTCCAACAATTGCTTTTGCAGACTGTTCCTCAGTAAGACCTCCCACTCCTGCACCGATTGCAGGAAATGCAATAGATTTCAAATTGTGTTCAGAAGCTATGCTAAGTGCGGCTTGAACCGATGACAATACCTTCCAATAAGTCGCTCTACCACCCGGTGGCATTCCAGCACAATGAATTACATACTTTGATGGAAGTGCTCCAGCTGTTGTCATAACTGCTTCACCGGGTCTTATAGGACCCATTGACAGAGCTTCATCCTCTATTTGTTGTCCTCCCTTCGACTTGATTGCACCTGCAACTCCGGATCCCATCCATAGATCAGAATTAGCTGCATTTGCTATAACATCGACAGCAAGTTCTGTAATATCTCCAATATAGGTCTTGATTATTACATCGCCTACTTTCTTCTCCAATTACCGCATCCCCAATTGAGTATAATCTATATGGAACCTTTTTCTTAATAGGTTGTCGTCCCACAACCTTTATGCCTCACATCCCTGCATTTTCTGATGGCGAGTCCTCTGAACGATATCAATAATGATGAGTTGTCAGCTCTAATAGCGAAATATGGTCAACCTAAGGTAAATGAGTTCACCACAAATTTTCTGGATTTCGAATGTAACTTAGTGAAACGTACAGAGTCAAAGGGTCGACTACATGACATTACGTGTTTCATTAGAAGGGATGACGGAAATTATGTGGTAATTCAAAAACCACAGTATGCAAGAACGGGCATTTATCGAGCCCCTTCAGGGGGTGCAGCTGTTGGTGAACCTCTTGAGGCCGCTGCTATCCGAGAGATGCATGAAGAAACAGGTCTAACAATTCAACTGATACATTTTGTTTTAGATTTACGACTCAATGTTGTCTGCAAAGATCGTACAATTCCTTGGAGGTCTTTTGTCTTTCTCGCGAAGCCAATAGATGGTGAAATGTTACCAGTTGATACAAGAGAAATTTTTGATGTGACTACGATGACCCGTGAACAACTAGAAGGAGAAGTAGCAAAGCTTATGGAAGACTCGGGATGGGGCGGATTCAAATACCGGGCTTTCTTAACACGTGAATTCTTCAAACACCTTGATGAGTTGCATATTTGACCCTGTGTTACTCGATTCCATATTTTACTTTGTACATGAGGAATCCTAGAGCAGAGATACTCCGACAGATTGAGTTTCCAAGAATAACACAAAAAACTCAACACATTAACTTATTACCCCACGATTCCTGGCGGCGGACTCTGCTCGTGTATTCTTTTTGAAACTTGCCAAAGTGAAAATGACTACCTCCGGATTTTAGAATCTGATTGCTGTTGAAGATATTACTTAGATAGCTTTGTGACTAACTCATTACAGAATTGCTCAAGAATTAGTCCAACTCTATCCTGGGTTTCAGCTGTACCATAGATCTCGGTTAGTAGATTCAGTAAAGCTAGATTATGTAGCATTGCAACAGAAAACTCATTTTTTGCGTAGAAATCAGCGATTCTTTCATCCACAATTCTCTTGGCATCAGCAGTCCTAACACGTTGAATTGCTTTCCTTCTGACTTCATACATACATGCTTCAAATTCTCTAGTTTGAAGAGATTGCCTGATTGGTCCAATCAAGAAGTTTGCTGATAGCTCGTCGGTGAGATTGTGACTGCCCAGTTCACGTACGCTATCATTGAATCGTACTAGAATCGGTTCAATGTCAATTGGAATTTTCTTGGCTACTTCTATTAGAAATGTGCGGAACTCTTTCCGTCGAATGAGATGTAGATGCTTTTTGAACTCCTCTTCGAATGCTGTTATGATAGGACCAATACCCTGTATAGAAAGACGATGTTTCTTGTCACGACTGTATAAGACGTCCTCCTCTTCAGAGTAGAACTGCAGGTGGACTAGATATTTCACCATGAGTTCTAGCTGATCAGTCATCTTTCAACATCTAGCTCACTCTCAACAATTCAATATATATTCCTAATTGGGAGTTTCCTCAAAAAAAGAAAGAGAGATGGGAGGGTTGGATTCCCTGCCCATTCTTGAATTATCGCATTGTTAATGCCATTACAGCTTTCTGAGCGTGCAACCTGTTCTCTGCTTGATCAAAGGCAATGGACTGTGGCCCGTCAATGACCGAGTTGGTGACTTCAAAGCCTCTATCACAAGGCAAGCAGTGCATATAGGCTGCTTTCGGACCTGCAATCTTCATCTTGTCATCATCGCAGATCCAATGTTTGTTTTTATCAAACACAGTCTGTGATTTCTCGAGTTCAGGTTTACTATTGAATGGTGGAATGAACTCCTTGCATGTCCAAGCCTTAGGGTAGACTACATGAGCGCCCTCGAAGGCCTCCTCCATATCGTAAACAATGTCAAAGCTTGAATCATTCTCTTCTGCGAACACCCTGCACTTGTCTAGGATTCTGTCGTCTAGTTCCATGCCCTTTGGATGAGCAAGTACCGTGTCGCATCCCATCTTGGTAGCGGCTATAATTGCACTCTGGGGTACTGCGAGTGGTTTGTGAACTGATGGACTATAAGCCCATGACATAACGAATTTGACACCCTTGAATGTGCCAAACTTTTCTTTCACAGTCATAATGTCCGCTAATCCTTGGCATGGATGGTAAATGTCGTCTTCCATGTTGATGACTGGAATGTGGCTCCAGTGTGCGAAGTTATTGATGATCTCATTTGCACGACCATAGATCCAGCCAACGGGGTCTCCATAGCACCTAATCGCTATACCATGGCCCATTCTTGCAAGAACACGTGCTACATCTGAAACGCGTTCGGTAGAATAAGCTTTCTCATCTCCTTCAAGAGCTGGAGCATATATCTTGCCGGGGTCGAGGAAATATGCATGTCCACCCAGTTGTGTCATCCCTGCCTCGAATGAGTTTCTAGTTCTCAGGCTTTGGTTATAGAAGATCATGAACAGTGTTTTTGCGTCGAGAAGTTTGTGAGGTTCACCCGTCGCGAACTTTCGCTTTAAATCAAGTGCAACCTCAAGGAGTGTCTCGATCTCCTCCTTCGTGTAGTCAAGCAGGGTTATGAAGTCCCTGCCACGAAAAGTTTCTGTTTTAACCATGATTGGTCACAACCCTTTTAGTCGCATTGTATCTTACAGAAAAAGTTTACCACTTGTTCAAAGTATAACATATGTATTTGCAAGGATATTTCATTTTATTAAAAAGTGATGAGTAACTTAGTTGTGTGTTGGGAATGGATATTACGTATATGCCTTTGATTACTATCATTGGGCTATCCTACATAGTATGTATTGCTTTATGGTTTGGTTCCAGAATTGATCAAAATAGGACTTTACGTCTAAAGAAAATGGTATGTGTCTTTCTTGTTTGGTTTTTTATTAACTGGTTCATTATTATGAATTTACTTACGAGCCCGACTTTCTATGAACCTAGTCCGGTTGTTCCCGGTAATTTTGCCCTTTCCTATCTCCCGATTTTTATAATGGTATCAATTCCATTTATACTAGATATGATATATCAATCAAGACGACTTTGAAGAAAAGATACCAAACTTATTATGATGAATATTCAACAAATCGAATATCTTGAAAAGGAGGGATCTACATGCAAATAGGATTCTCCACAACTCTTGCTCCAGTTGCAATGTTCTTTGGATGTTGTTTTGTTTTTCTTTTGGGATATTTTGTAGTTAGAGCACGAAAAAAGGGTCGTGCGCGACTTGTGGAATGCTATATTGTCATGGCTACTGGAAATATTACTGAGCTTCTTCTTGCGCTTTATCTCGTTATAGTTGCGGTGCAGAATGTCGGATCTGTTGGACATTTCAATACAATAGGATATTTTTTGACACTTGTCTTCTTTATGGTTCTCTGGTCTGTTATCCCATGGTTTGACATATTCTATCAGTGGATTGATCTCAAAAGACAGAGAATTCAGTAGTTTGCTCCTCCTAGATTTAAAATAGAATGTAAAAATTCATTTTAATTTGCTCCATAGTAATTAATATGCAAGGATACCCTGCTTCACCTCCAAGCCCCCTCTTTGGAATTATGTCATGGGGCTTTTCATTTTTGATAATTTACAGCTTCGTGAGACTATCAAGTGAAGGTACAGATCGCTTTACTGGTTGCATAAAAGCAACCATAGTTGGTATAATAAGTACAATTATTGTTGTGTTGCTTGAATCATTGAATACTTGGAATTGGTTTCAAAGATTTCAAAGCACTTTCATGAACTTGTCTACAATATTGACTGTGGCGTTAATGTTATCACTTCCATTCATTCTAATTCCAATTTTTGATTTAACTATTCAACAGTACCATCTCAAAAAATCATGAAATCAGTTTCTGATAGGCTCTGACCTTGAAAGACTAAACTTCATCAAGAGGTATGTCAATCCTCTGGATAGAATAGCGATGTATATTGACTCCGTCACTTCCCAAATTGAAGAGATTGTTAACAGAGAAACTGAAGCTTGGGACAAACAGGATGTTGATTTGTTGATGACTGTCTTTCACCCTGATATGGTCTGGCCTTGGCCGCCTCATGCAAAGGCTCACGACCCAATGGACTGGGTTATTGAGTGGGGTCGTTATGATGCCAAGCGATGGCGAGAAGGATGGCAAGACCTCTTTGACACTCACGAACTTGTTCACAATATTCGGAACATCACGAAGATAGAGATATCCAAAGAGGGAGATGGTGCGTTCGCAGTTGTTGATATTGATACTCTCTGGCGTGATAAAGCTGGAAATGACAACCGTTGGATGGGTCGAACATGCAAAATCTATTCAAAGATTGGAAATGAATGGAAGATGATAGCGCAGGTTGGTGTTCTCGATTATCATGATGTCATGATATAGTAGAACTTGGTTTAGTAATCTCTCCTAATGCTTAAAGGGCACCGAGCACATAGCATTCGAATTGAATTATTAACAATTGGAGAGAAAAAGATGAAGAGAAAGGTTGTGAACCTTGCCCTTTCATTCATTGGTCCGATTGCACTGATTATTATCCTTACCATGCCAATTGGTCCATTGTTTGGAGGGTTAGGTATCATTCAACCCATTGGTGGTATCTTCGACAATGGTGCTCCAGAACCCGGTGATCAAATAATCACACTCATTGGCCTGGATGCTGAGGTCGAAGTAATAATCGACCATTTGGGTGTTCCTCACATCTATGCTGAGTCTACCTATGATGCCATGATGGCACTGGGGTATATGCATGCAAAGGACAGGTTGTTTCAAGTGGTGATGCAAAATGCCTTTGCAGCGGGACAAATAAGCGAGATAGTGGGCGGTGCGAGAGCGGGTGCTGTGGGCTCAGACATGTTCTATCGAGCAATAGGTCTGGCACGTTCAGCACAAGACACACTTGACTGGTTTGAAGCAAATGCGGCTTCTGACCCAGATATTCAAGAAGCACTCGATGGCGTCTATGCAGAGGTTGAAGGCGCAAATGCGTACATTAACTCCTTGACAAGTGCGACAATGCCAATTGAGTTCAAGATTCTGGGATACACACCTGAACTTTGGACACCTGTCGACTGTTTCATCAATGCCAAGATGCTAGCTTGGGGTCTTGCTGGAGGATTGGCGGACTTTGATCGTCAATGGATTAGACAAACACTCGGAAATGATACCCTGTATAATGATCTGTTTCCTGATGTTATGCCCTACACAGTTCCGATAATTCAGGAGCAGGTCAACCTCAGTCTTGCTGAGTATCCACTTGGTCCTGGTAAAGTACCAGTAGCAGCTATTCCTGAACAGTCCTCTAGCATTAGATTGGCTGAGTTAGCTGAAATCCCTCAAGGCAAGTTAGAGGCTGTAATCAAGATGATGAATGAGGTCGTCAAGCCATTTGGGGATTTGGAATTCGTTGGGAGTAATAATTGGGCAATCAACGGTTCTAAGTCATCGACAGGAATGCCCATTGTGGCCGGGGATCCTCATCTAGGACATCAAGCACCATCAGTTTGGTATGAAGCGCACATCGTTGTACCAGGGGTTCTTGATGTGACTGGAACAACATTTCCAGGACTTCCCGCTGTTCTAATCGGTCACAATGACCACATAGCATATAGCTTCACTAATGTTGGCGCCGACGTCAACGATGTCTTCGTTGAGCAACTCAATCCTGCGAATTCTAACCAATACATGTACAATGGAGAGTGGAGAGACTTCACCATCCATCAAGAGAACATTTACACAAAGGAAGGTAATGTCATTGAATTTAGCGTGAAGGAATCAGTCCACGGACCTTGCATCGATTCTGTTTGGAACAACTATGGTTCAGATACTGAATCCGAGCCAAACTTAGCGATGAACTGGACGATATCAGGTGTAACACATGAGCTGGTTGCAACAGATCTGCTGATGAAGGCTGATGATATTTATGATGCCATAGATGCATTATACTGGTGGGACACAGCGGCCCAGAATTGCGTGCTTGGTGATGATTCTGGTAATATCGGTATGCTGGTGGTTGGGCGTTTTCCAATACGATCTGGATATACTGGTGAATACCCTGTGACTGCTCTCAACGACTCTGTTGGAATGGTGAGTTATGTCCCATATGCGTACAACCCTCGAGAAGTGAATCCATCTCGAGGATTTGTTTCATCAGCCAACCAGCGCACAATCGCTCTAGGAAATTATGCCTATGACATACTTGGTCCACAAGCTGATGGATATCGGGGTAGGCGAATCTATCATCTCTTGGATGTGAATGATGACATTTCAGTGGATGACATGAAACGATTCCAAGCTGATGTTGTAGAGGTCAGAGCAGAAGTCATAGTTCCCTATGTCGTCGATGCTTGGGATGCTGTGGGTGATGGAAATACAACCATTGCTAATGCAGTTGACCTGCTCCGAGTCTGGGAATATGACATGGAACCTGACCTAGTTGCGCCTACTATCTGGATGTATCTTATTGATGCATTGCACTATGAAGTTTTTGACGAGATTAGGATCATTGATACTTCGATTCCCCTGTCAAGAAATCCAATCTTGGAGGAGCTCATTGTGACTAACAATGCTTGGTACCTAGATGACCATACTACAGTGCCTGTTGAATCTCGTGATGAGATTCTTGTACGATCATTAATTTCTGCTATCGATGAACTCACAGCGGAGTGGGCTAATGAGCCCAATTGGGAATATGGAAATCGTCATGTCATTGAAATTGACCATCTGGCTGGTTTCACTACAATTGGAGGCGAGAGACCTCTCCGGGGTCAAAAAACGCTCAATGTAGCAGGAGGTTGGAGACCTAGCAGTGGTCCATCAACAAGACTGATTGCTGATATGAGTAATATCCAAATGTCGTACATGGCTTACCCGGGTGGACAGAGTGGGAATATCTTTAGCCCTCACTTCGCTGACATCTTTGAAATCTGGTACTCGTTTAACGAGGTCACAGAGCAACATGGATATCATATTCTGTACTTCTACTCGACAGCAGATGCGTTTAGAGCTGCAGATACTGAAGGCACTCTGATAGAGAAAACTATCACCTTTGTACCATAGGAGGTTATGAAATGGGAAAAATCGATGATACCATTCCTGAACTTGCATTCCTTCCTGTCTTAGTAATCACTATTGTCTTTAGCTTGGCACTTCAGCTTGTTGGTGACTGGAAATTGATGCTGATTGCTGGAGCACTGGGTGCTTTATTTGTGAGAAGCATCCGTAAAGCCTTCTTAGTTGGATTTCTAGGTGTAGGTCTTGCATGGAGCATCCTCTTTGTCTATCTATCAGTGACTTCTCAAGCAATGGCAGTCGCTAACATCTTCATAGGACTTCTCGGTCTCGAAGGACTCGGGATTGTTGTGATAGTAATCAGTGTCTTCATAGGTGCGTTACTTGGTGGCTTTGGAGGAATGTTGGGACGAGCTCTATATGAATTCATAGACGAGTTTCTCCCATCCAGTGCTAGAGGCAATCAAACTACTCCACCTAAGCCAGAGTCTACAAAAGAAGAAGCTATAACTGAAGAACAGTAATTAAAATTGCTGTGGCACTCGTTGCCACAGCTCTCTCTCTTTTTTTCCAAAAAACTAGAGTTAAAGAAAGAAGTGCAGCTAGTCCAGCAAAGACGATCAATGGAATGAAAAGGTCATATTGTCCAGAGCGGACTATGCTTCCCTTTATCTCTTTCATAAAAATAGAATCATTGGAATAAACTACATGCCATACATCATTATACGGAATTTCGATGCTCCAAGTGAGTTCCATCAAGCCTGCGCCTTCTAGTAATGGAGTAGCTTCAGAACCTTCAACCCATAGGGCATAGTTCTCTTCATCAAAGATAAAGAAGTCAATCCCATCAAGTAACCAGTTATCATACTCGGTCTGGTCTCCAGGGAAGAGCTCGGTATTCTTAGATATCAAAAATTCTCCAGAAAGAGTGTCACCTAAATAACAATAAATGGAAAATGATTCCCAATCAAATGCATCAATCACAATGTCATGTGATGCCAATGGTTGTGGTGACAGAATTGGGTTGTAATCTTTGGCATCTGCAACTGGCGCAATGAACATCAATACAATCATGATAATCAAGATTGACTTTTTCTTCACAGGCACCAGCTCCTTTGTGGCTATGACATCATTGAATATAAACATCCAGATAATAAAGAGTGAACCTAGTCACTGCGAAAGAGATTTAACTATGGTTAACATGAACAAGGAGTATGAGCTAAGGAAGGTCTTTTATCATCTATCCTGCGCTCACAACGACAAGACGATTGGTGAATGAAATGCATAGAGAAGTGACCAAAGGCGTCTATTATGTTGGTGTTGATGATCATCATACTGAGCTATTTGAAAATCTATGGAAGATACCCTTTGGCGTTTCCTATAACAGCTATCTCATAGTGGATGAAAAGATTGCACTTATAGAGACCGTCAAGGAACCATGGTCTGAAGAATGGCAAGAAAACATCCGTGAAATTATTGACCCAGCAAAGATAGACTACATTATACTCAATCACATGGAACCAGACCACACTAGCTCTCTCCCTGATATTGCTAAGATTGCTACCAATGCCACGATGGTCTATACAAGCAAAGCTTCTGACATGCAGAAGTCATTTTATGACACTCCCTTAAAAGAAAAGACAGTCGAAGATTTAGAGGAGATCCCCCT
>JAEORI010000165.1 GCA_016840965.1 Candidatus Thorarchaeota archaeon
GAACCTCGTTGTATCTCTCTCATGCCTAGTGGACGTAGTTGGCGAAGCATATAGAAGTACACCCTCTGGGTTTTCCCCTTCAATAACGACTCAAGCTCATCGTTTGTCAATCCGTCAGAAGAATCTCGTTCCATCTCTCACACCTTGCGAACTAGTCAATTTCTTTGCTATCTAATGCTTCGTCATATAGTTACAAGCCTTTAGACCATAGCAAAAACAGGATTTGTGCTCTTAAAATGGTGATAATGGAGTGTAAGTTGATCATAGTCAGAAGATTTCTTGGACCGGACTATCTGCCGTACAGACAAGAGAAATAGATGTAGCAGTTAGAAGAAAATGAAGCGTCATGTTCCCCTCTCTTTTTCTCTAATGTTCAAACACATAGACATTATTGCCACACTCTGGACACTCTTTTGACGCGATTTCTCATCTATATCTTGCGTCAGTAGATATCCTTATGGATTAGGAAAAATGCAACGTAAATCCAATTTGATTGAATAAACCATCATATGTTTAAAAGGGGATAATTATGCCAATTTCAGAAATTTTTGGCAACTACACAAGTCACCTTACACAAACGATCGAGAAAAAATTGCCTGAAGCTAGACCCCGTATTCTCACATCATATAGGAAACCAATCATAGCTGTGGTTCTCGTTACTGTGGTCTTGGCATCAGCGTTCATTATTTTTGGAACGCCAACTGGAATGGAAGATGTTAGAATTGCTATTTATGATGGTGTTGGGGTTCTTGAGTCAAGCAAAATAGCAGTCGATAACTTGTTTGCTTGGATGCACGCGAAGGTAGGCCACGTGAATGCGACCTCTATTAGAGAAGGAGCTCTTGCAGATTACGACATGCTGGTCATGCCAGCCGGAGGCGGATTCGGGGAGCAGCTCCAGAGTGAGGGGATGGATACCATCCGTCAATTCGTCACTGATGGAGGCTCGTACTTCGGAATCTGCGGGGGTGCAACATTCGCAACCGACTTGGGGCTGAATCTTTTCGATGGTGAGTATCACCCAGCTGTAGAGGGCTATGGAGAATTCCTGATAGAGATGAATGTGAATAGGAATTCGACCGGTCCTGATCTATCGGAGGAACCTGAATCCTATGAGATATTATATTGGAATTCTGGTTACTACAGTAAAGAGAATATGTCAGGCATAATTCCAATTGTCACGTACCCAGATACCGACTTACCATGCATGATTGCATTCAAGTATGGAGCAGGAACAGTATTCCTCTCCAGCCCACATCCTGAATATGAGGAGGGTACAGCTAGGGATGGAGTTACATACTTTGACGCTCTGAGCGACCCGGATTCCGAATGGGGGCTGCTACTCAAAGTGTGTCGATGGCTCATACAGGAATCTGAATCATGAAAGGTAGATACTTTTCTATTTTCATCTGTTAAGGAAATATTTCCGATTGTCCTTTATGCTATTCCAAGATTGACTATCCGGCTCTCTTTCGAACAAACAATAGGAGAGAGACAACAGCTACTATTCCGATTACAATACCACCTTCCATGAAACCAAGTGGAAATCCATCTGTCGGAGTAGGAGTAGTTATCAAACTCTGCAGATTTATTTTCATGATGAACATGTCATTGTCCCCACCATATGTCCCTTGATAAGCTTCGTAGATTGGGAAATCTTCAGATTCAGTGTAACCTACGATAATGAAACTGTCTTGTGAATGCCAAGCGACTTCGATGCCAACATCATCATGCGCTCCTCCAAATATCATTGATGAGAGGAGTGAACCATCCGGATTCAACACCATTAATGATACATTATCATGCAATGACTCAGTAATATCAAGTGGGAAAGTTGTTGGAAAATCAGCTGAATCAGTTTGACCTGTTACTATGATGCGATCTTGGGAATCTATTGTGATAGCATTACCATAATCTGATGATGATCCGCCCATATATGTACTGAAAACAACACTTTGCCCATCTGGAGTGCATTTAGTGATGAACATCTCGTAGTACTGGACCCTTTCGTCTTGGAAGGAATTCATTGTCGGAAAATCATCAGACGTTGTACAACCGGTGATTACGACATTGTCTTCGCTGTCTACAGTCAGGTCATTCGCCCATTCACTAGAAGAGCCTCCCAAGAAAGTAAGGTACATCAAAGTACCAGTTGTGGTAAACTTTGCCAGGAATGCATCAGAGCTCCCACCTGCGTGTTCTTCTTGATAGGCCCCCTCTGTTGCAAGTCCTCCAATTCCAGCCATTCCCGTGAGCAAGATATTTCCCTGCGAATCGAAAGCAATACTTCGTCCATGATCAATTCCGGTAGTACCCAGATATGTTGAAAACAGCAGAGACTGTCCATCTGCCTCAAATAATGAAATGAATATATCAAGAAAACCAGAGTTTGTACCCTGATGAGAGTTTAGTAATGGAAAATCGATGGATTCAGTTGTTCCAGAGATGGCTATTCGATCATTGGAGTCAATATTCACAGTATAGCACCAATCGCTTCCTGTTCCACCAAAGAACGTTGAGAACAAAAGGGATTGACCATCTTCTGAAAATTTGGTGAGGAAACAATCAGCATTTCCTTCCGAGCCTCCCGTGAAATTGGATTGGAATGCATTCATCAGTGGGAAGTCTGAAGAACCTGTAATGCCTGCTATTATGATGTTATCCTCTGAATCAACAACCACGCCTGTAATCAATTCTTGAGCAGAGCCACCGAAGTACGTTGAGAATATCAGTGAGCCATTAGGATGAAGTTTCGAGATGGTGCTGTCGCTATAGCCATTAATATGGTCCTGAAAGGCATCTTTCAATGGAAAATCGAAGGACTCTGTTCGACCGACAACAATGATATTGCCCTTTGAATCAACGACTGTGCTTCCGAAGGCATACGAGACATCCATGTGCTCATCACCTGTACCGCCTAGGAAAGTCGAAAATTCAATTAGTTCCAACGGAGCATTCTCTGTAGTCGCATGTGCGTGAGAGAATATTCCTAGAAACAGAAGCATTAGAAAACCGAAGACTGCTGTCTTTCGTTTGAAAATCTTTTGAGTTGACATTTCAAAATCATCCTTTTTGAGTAGATTTATATTTTCCAAATTTCAAATATTAGAAAATATACTTTGTTGTCTGAGCAAGGGTTTGATTGATAAATCGAAAGATACTGAAGAAAGGATGGAATCAATGAAACAAGTTGAATTACTATCAAAGCAGTCAAAGGAAATTGAGAGAGAGATAGTCACATTCTATAAGACCGTTGGAAAAATGGTCAATCTAAACTCAAGAGCCACAGAGATTTTTGCCTATCTCAAAATCTATGATGCTTTAAGTCAAGAACAACTTAAGCAACTGACTGGATTCTCTCTAGGTACCATTTCGACAACACTGCAGTCGTTTCTTCAAACAGATATAATCGGTCGTAAGATGATTCCAAAGACACACAAGAATCTTTACAGGATAAAACCAGAAAGAGTGAATTTTGTCTATACTCCTTCTACTCAAATCGTAGAAGATCTTGAGAAACTTGATTCATTCATAGTGGAACAGCAAACAGAACTTCAAAAACTAGAGAGTAGGTATCCAATTGAGATAAAATTCTTACATATGCGACTCAATAGTCTTAGAAATTACATCGAGGCTCAAAGAAGACAAATCAACAGAGAAAAGAAACACTCGTTCTTTCAAGAAGATGTATCTGAAATAATCCCGTTGAACCAGATGATAGTCTATTCATTTGAAACACAAGAATTTGAGGAGAACCTAATGGATATTCTGGGTTATTACAAGAACAACCCCATAAAGAACCGATTACGGAGCATCTTCTTTACTCATCGGAGTGTCACACAACAGACTTTGATGGATATTTCGGGTTTTTCACGCAGTACGGTTTCTCGTTTTCTAAATCAAGATCTTAAGAGGGAATTTATCCGCGCTCTACCAAGAGAGTTTCGAGAACCAAGAATCTATTATCTGGAATCTATTTCATTGAGCATACTCTCTGTCATTTTGAACACGGATAATTTCATCTACTCACGTGTCCCGAGATTTCAAGAGATTCTATCCACACTTCAATCTGAAAGACAATCAGGTAGAGGGGAAAAAGATACTATTTTTCTCATAACAAAGATTAAAGAAATTCTTGGGCAGATTGAGGATTTTAAAAACAATACAAGATTCTTGAGACAGGCATACCATGACATTTCAAAGCTTCTAGAGAAGGATACTCGTGTAAGAAATCAGGTGTCACAAGAATAAGATTAACACTCATGCTCTAGTATTCCATTGTTATTTCAGCAATATCTGCATATCTGGACTATGGATGTTATGTCACAGGATATCTTCGCACCAGATTATCTGCTCTACAGGAAAGAGAAGCAGACGTGGTTCCTATTTTTAATTTGAAAAGGATTTTCGACAGACCTGATATCGAAAGTAGGACTCAGATGAAGATTAGGATGGACAATGAAGTAACTGTAAAGGATTATAATGAGAGATCCGTGTGGTGTATCTTGACGAATATTGACAGAAGATTGGCTGCAGACAACATTAGAAGAAACATCAGCCCTCTACGAGTTTCCAGTCCACAAACTGGAAAGCCTCAGTGGAGGTTATGAGAACAAGATGTTCGGATTTGATACTCCTGAAAACAGATTCGTAGTGCGAGTTACTCCCCCAGGTCATAAGACATTGACTGAAGTTGAGAGTGAAGTGGACTGGTTAGCCTACCTGTTTGAGAACGGCGCTCCTGTCACGCGTGTGATTCCTTCACTGAATGATAATCTAGTTGAAGCAATAAACACGATTGCAGGCACGATTTTGGTTGTATGTTTTGAATGGGCTCCAAGTCATCTTGTGACAAAAGAGGATTTCTCACCAGAGCTTTTCCAGACAAGGAGAGAAGCAGTTGGCATGATGCACAGACTCACGAA
>JAEORI010000166.1 GCA_016840965.1 Candidatus Thorarchaeota archaeon
ATTTTTGTAGGCAATTTCATTGCCCTTCTGCATTGATTATGCAGGAACGTAGATCCATTGGCGCATGTCCTGCAAGCATGGAACGCGCTTGATCAGTCGCTTCTTCAAGAGTTTTCTAAGAGCATATCTGACAGTTCTAGGTGCAAAGGATACCTTGTCCAAAAGCTGCTTTGGAGTGACGCCACCCTTACCGCTGCTCCTGAGAATGTCAAGAACTATCATCTGGCTCTTTGTGAGCTTCATGTTCTTGAGCTCTTCTTTGAGTTGTTGATCGCTCATCATTTTTGAATACCTTCCCATTATAATTTGTCAATTTATTGAGGTTTTCTTGGAGAAATTGCCTCAATCAACTAGTTATTTGACCTACAAAGTTGCTTATTAACTTATCGCCGTCTGGAGTGGCATGTCGCGGTCATGGACTGCGAATAATTAACGTTGTTAATTTCTTTTCAATGTCAATTTGACCTTTCTGATGCTTTTGATCAGAGAATTGATACATCTACAGAATTGCGGGAAAGTCTTTAACTCTGATAGGCATGGGTTAGTTGATTCACGATGAAGAAGGCCGTCATACTTGCAGCGGGTGACTCGACGAGAATGCTACCTCTCTCTGCCAACCAGCCTAAACATTTACTGCCCATCGCTGGGAAACCCTTGATTTTTCACACTATGGAGGCACTTGAAAAAGCTGGTATCAGAGAAACCTTGGTAGTCTATGGCTACCACGCAGAAAAGCTTCGTGAGGCTGTTGAAACACAATCGTGGAAGATGAAAATCTCGTTCGTGAATCAAAAAGAACGGAAAGGAACTGCACATGCGGCGGGTCATGCGAAGAAATTTGTTGGAAAGAGCGATGCAATTTTGATGTATGGCGATGTGATGGTGGGTCCTAATACTTTCGAGGGCCTCATTGAACGGCACAAGAAGAGGGGGTTTGATCTGACGCTCTCTGTCAAACCAATTGAGAATCCCAGTGCCTATGGTGTTGTCAAGGTTCAGAGGGGGAAAGCCAAAGCTCTCATAGAAAAGCCAGAACCAGAGCAAATGGTCAGTAATCAGGTGAATGCTGGTATATACGCGATTAGCGTTCCACTCTGGGAGGCGATAGAGAAGACTGAACTTTCGGCAAGAGGCGAGTACGAGATCACGGACTCCATATCGATGTTGATAGAGCAGGGAAATGTCGGAGCATATTCATTGCCATCATGGTGGTTGGATATCGGTAAGCCATGGGATTTACTCGAAGCAAACAAGCTATACCTTGAACAACAGGAAGCGCTGATTGGTGGCACAGTGGAAAATGGCGCAGTTCTGAAAGGAAACGTCTTCATCGGAGAAGATACTATCGTTAGGAGTGGTGCCTATATCGAGGGACCAGCCTTTATAGATGGGGAGTCGGTGATAGGACCAAACTGCTATGTCCGTCCGTATACCTCGTTGGGAAAGCGGGTCAAGATTGGTAATGCGGTGGAAATCAAGAACTCCATCATTATGGATGATACAAATGTGGGCCACCTCTCGTATGTCGGTGACTCTATAATTGGTCAGCGATCTAACTTCGGTGCAGGAACCATCACAGCCAATCTCAGACATGACAATAGATCCATTTTTGTCACTGTGAAGAGGGAGCGAATCAACTCAGGAAGACGAAAGCTTGGAGCCATAATCGGCGATGATGTAAAGACTGGCATTGGAACCTCAATAAGTCCTGGAGTAGTACTTCATCAGGGTGCTCAAACGGGTGTTGGTGTCTTTTTGGAGCGGGACATCCCACCTAACAAACTCGTCATTGCCAGACAGCAACAGGTGGTTATGGATACAGACCATAAATAGAGAGTGGAGATTTTGTCATCCAACACACTAAAGGAGTTCAACACGATAATAAAGGACTCAAGTAGTGTTGACGTGCTATTTGGATTCTGCTATCCATCCACCTATAGAGCAGGAATGACCGGACTGGCACTTCATATTTTCTATACGCTTCTAAATGCAAGAGAGGACACGTCCTGTGAGAGATATTTCAGATTCGATACCATGTCCCCCACACTCTCAGTAGAGAGTAAAAGACCCCTTAGGGACAATCATATCATTGGATTCTCTCTAACCTATGAGGAAGACATAATCCATCTCATACAGATGCTTGATTCGGGAAAAGTGCCTGTTCGTGCGGAGGACAGGAGCGGGGAGGATTCGATAGTGATTGTGGGGGGACCTGTAGTCACTGCTAATCCTGAACCCTTTGTGGATTTTGTTGATGCCTTTGTGATAGGCGAGGGGGATTTAGTAATACATGAAATTGTGGATTGTGCTAAATCTGGAAACTCGCGCAAGGAGGTCTTATCTCAACTTGCTGAACTCAAAGGCATCTATGTTCCGGCCATACCAAAATCAAAGGTGGAACGTAACATCATTCATGATCTTGATTCACTCGATTACCCTGTGGCTCAAATTATTCCTGATGTTGCAGAGGGTTCTCGGCTCGAGCCTGTATTTGGTAAATCGTTCCTTCTTGAGGTGACAAGAGGTTGTGGGCATTCATGCAGATTCTGTCTGATTGGTCATGTATGTCAGCCAAGAAGAACTAGGAGCCTGAACAGGTTGAAAGATCTCGTCAGAATTGGCACAGAAAACACTCCTGTGAACAAAGTATCCATGGTAGGTTCATCCTTGGGAGACCTCGATGCACTGGAGGACCTTGTGTGTTGGACAGTCAGCCAGAATCTGGGAGTTTCTGTACCCTCTCTCCGTGCAGACTCAGTGACTGCATCTCTCCTTGAATGTCTTGTAGAAGGCGGACAGCGAACACTGACTATAGCCCCTGAAACAGGATCACCGAAACTTCGAAGGTCAGTCGGAAAGGGATTAGAAGACTCGGATATTGAGAGTGCAGTAGAAGCCGCTACTCAGGCGGG
>JAEORI010000167.1 GCA_016840965.1 Candidatus Thorarchaeota archaeon
CGGAGTATTATGATTTCTTTCACCAAGAAGATAGCCTCCTAGTGGCAGGAATGCTCTCTGTGAGAATTAAAGACACTTAATACCTTTGTCAGAAAGAAAACTACTAATTCAATATTCTAAACATCATCGACTAGGCCAACTACCTCAACATGTTTCCATTCGACCTCATCACCAATCTTCTCAAGAACTTCATAGAGCTGTTCTGGGACAACGCCGAGCCGCTCACTGATATCAACAAGTGGTCGATTACCATTACACAGAGATTTGGCTCTTTCAAGAAGTTGGTAGTCTTTGCTGGGCAAACCAATAAGGTCAAGGTATGCGTCGAAACGAGCGTCTTTCTCTTGAATCAGTGGACATAATTTAGAAACCCTAAGCAGCCCCCTGATTGCCAAATACTCTATGATTTCAGAAATATCAGCTTCTGATAATCCGAGATTTCTCCCCATATCGTAAATTGATGATTTTCCATCTATTGCAGATAGAACTCTATTACCAGAATTACCAAGGTCTCTATGGAATTCATCAAGAAATCCTCCAGTCCTGATTGCGATATTCAGATTCTCCTTCTTAACCTCGGGGATAACAAAAGCACTCAAGCTTGACATAATGATTAGGATACCTTCATAGTAGGAGAGCACTCCTCGAACATCACTCTCAAAATCCATAAAAACATCAAGGACCGGAATGTCCATTTTCAACTCGGTCTGGTATCTAGATACAAACCTCTTGCTTAGCTCTCTTAGAACAACTCTCAATACTTTCTCTGAAGAGCCAGTTTCAACCAGGAATATGAAGAGATAGTCTGACCCATATGGCTCATAAAGAAGTTCAGAGCCTTCAAATGAAAGACTTTGAATTGACTTCTCTCCAAACTCAGTAGCGAAACTAGTGATTGCACTGAGAAAGCCTGACAGTAATTCGTCTAACTTTCTAGTCTCATTTTTTGAATAGTGGAAGATTGGAGTTCCTCCCGTTGTCAGGACCATGAACTCATGAACACCGAGTTTCTCAACCAATCACATTCTCTCCTACGGTTTTCCAGATTCTGAATAGTCTTTAAGATATCGCCTATGAATTTGTAGTATAGCCCGAAACATCCATAACGACATAATTAATCATGTCGTTAAAGGTGCACACGAATTTGCTGGAGTATCGTGATTTTCCTTTGAAGACAATGGTCATCTATGTACTGCTTGCTGTACCGATGGCATTTTCCATCTATGTAATTACAGGTCTTTTGTCTGGACGTGTGTTTGCAAACTTTGGTTTGTCACTAGCTGATCATCATGGACTCCTAGGTTATGGTGCTCTTACTGCGACCATAGCTCTACCCCTCTCAGGCATTCTCGTTGATCGAGTTCGGAAACATGATCTCTTGATGTATTTTGCTGCACTAATGCCGGGTCTTGTTGGAATTCTTAGCGGTCTCCAAATCATACCCGGTTTTCTAGAAATCTACCCTCTGCTACTATCAACAAGTACCTTTGGCTGTCTTGCCTTGATGCTAATATCATGGTCAGCACGCATCAATCAAAGCGTTGTTGTTCGTTTTCGTGGAAGAACTACATCTATCTTCCTTGCCTCCGCTATTATTGTTTACACGCTCTTTGTATTTATTGACAGCCTCAATGTTCTTGAGTATCTTTACAATACAGTTCCTTTCCCTGCTTCAATCTCAATCATTGCAGTTTTAATCTCAGCTTCGTTCAGACCATGGAAAGTAGCTCGAGCTTCACTCACAATCGCTGGTAGCTCGTTCAAGTATTTCATCCCCATGACATTTATTCTTGGCGCTCATCTTCTGTGGTTCACCGTAACAAAGCAGGAGATAGGGTTTGCTTCACTCAGCCAGGTTGTTGGCATTGGATATTTTGAGATGGTGCCATTTGTTGTGTCGATTCTCCTTGCAGGTATAATGTCTGATCGGCTGGGAAGAAAAACAGCATTTCGTTTCGTGATTCTCTTGATTGGACTTCTAACCATCTTTGGTTCTTCATTATATGATTTCAATAGTCTATTCCTACTTCTCATATCGGAGAGATTTGTGGAGGGCTATCTACTTGGACTATGTCTCCTCTTGATATGGCCTGAGTTGGGATCTGTAAGGAATAAGGGATTTCGGTTATCACTATACTGGTTCTTCTTCCTCGGATATATGACACTTTTTTGGGGTTTGGATCTTAATATTGAATTATTTGGAATTACATTTGATGCTCCAGTCTGGCTACCCTTTATTGGAGGTCAAGTTGCTATCTTATTATCACTTGGCGCACTATATCTGACGGGGCCATTACCAACAACTCTTGGAAGAGAAATCGAAATGGAAGATCTAGATTTCAATTTTGATGAACGTCAGGTGAAGAAGACAGTTGATGCCTTTGTTGGTGCAGATGATTTTGCATCGATACGAAGCCAGATTCATATCATCGATGCAGGAACCGATCTCAGCGATAGCGATATGGATGATATTCTCGGAGAAGAATTCAGAGATATGCTTCCCCTTCGAAGAGTCCCTGGCGTTGGTGCAAGTTTAGAGAAAAAGTTGAATGCGGCGGGATACGAATCCGCCGCACAATTGGCAGGTGAATCTGCTCCGAGACTGGCCCAAAAGATAGAAGGGCTCAGTATAGCTCGTGCAGAGGCGATTCTAAAAGATGCTCGAAAAATCGTTAAGAAGACCGTCAAGAAGAAGAAGTAATTTTACTATTACTTCGGCTTGTCCATTAGAGCGGTCTTTGTTTTCACTTTTCCTTTAGACACATGCGGGTTTCTCAATACTGCATCTTCAGATTTCTCAAGTTCGCGGATTTCATCAGCTAGTATCGCTGCTGCTCTCATCATCTCATGCCCAGCTGCAACTAAGGGGATATAATCCTCTGCTTCCTTTGTTTTGAAACAACCCTTTGACGTAATCTCTGCCACTGCTTCTGAGATTGTGAGAGCTGCAATTGCTTTAACCTTAGCATATGGATTTTTGAAGTATCCACAATTAACAGCTTTCTCTGCAGTCAATTTCACCTTGGGCATCTCAGGAGTTTCTCCAGCTTGGAGAGCTGCAACGACTTTGTCAAGTTCATTCTGAATTGCTCTCGTAACTCCTGTAACTGAAAGGACTTTAATTGCGTCAGCATTGAACAATGACATCTCTGTTGGATCCAAGAACTCTTTTTTAGCACCTATCATTGAATCAGCAGGAATCACAATGAAACCTTGTCCATCAAGAACTTGTGGTTTCTTTTTGCCTTCTTCATCTTTCTTGTAGAAGGCTTTTTCTGCCGGTCCATCTGAGATTGAGATTGTTGGAAGTTTGGCTTTAGCCAGCATCTCTCTCACTTTTGTGGGTCCTGGTAAAGATGCATTTGGACTTACCACCAGAACAAGATGTGGCGCCCAAGCAATGACTGAATCCGCAGGTCCCTTACTGGAATCCTCATCCATCTTTGCACCGCTTGTGAAAGCTCGTACATTAATGTCATCACGTTCTGCGCGCTCATCGAATATTAGATCAAGAAGAGGTGCGGAGGCAATCGCACCGAGCTTGATAACACCTACATTAATTCTAGAATTTGACATTTTGTCAACTCACTCCTCTGTCAGGCTAAGCAGCCCTCGACAAAACTGTTACGGTTCACTCTTTTGGATAATATGCCAAACCTGTGCCTGCTAGAAGATCTGCACCTCGCAGATGCTTTCCACAGGTTGCGCAACGAAAAACGATTCTAGGATCGTTGGATGCAGTCCCACACTTATTACAGAGTGGTTCTACATCGAGAATAGCTAGCTCCCCAACCTTAACAGGTTCTTTACAATGTAAACATACAACTTCGGCGATATCATCCGCCATTACGGCGTGGAATTGATTACTACATTTTGGGCAGAAGAGTGTGTATACTTTGTGGATGTCCACGGAGTCACAATGTGGACAGAGAAGCTCTATTATGAGGTCTGAATCCCCACACTGTCTACACTCTACACGCCGCCCGTATGTTCGTGATTCAAGAACCATCTCATCCTCAAGATCCTTCAACATTCTAACTACTTCATCATCATCGGAACCGAGGTAGTCATGGGCATCTGGATATCTAACTGAAGCACGAAGAACATGTTTCGGTGTTATTGCAGAAACCCGATGGTTTGCCATATCCTCAACAAGTTTCATCACTCCTGGATTCGTAAGAAGCTCCGCACCACTTGTTTCATCTATTAATTCATTGAGTAGTTCAAATGCTCGTTGAAGCTCAGTATCCCACTTATCGCTGTTGAAATCAATATACTTCACAAGTCGAAGAACATTACGTTCGATAGTAGGGGTGTTATCTTCTTCGTCTAATAGTACAGCTATGCAGTTGGGTGGTTTCATGTAAGAAATAACTAATCCTCGTGGTAATTTTGAATATCCCACTTCTGCTTCTCGATTTACTCCATGTCCCATGAACACAATTAGCGCTTCTTCGCTAGTCAAAGCTTCAGTTTCAGGATATGACCGTCCAACTGAAGGGCCGAGAATGTCATCCCACCATATCGAGTGAATTGCCTTTGGCACTGTTGCTTCCCCGGTGTCTTGCTAGTCCCTTTCTAGACAG
>JAEORI010000168.1 GCA_016840965.1 Candidatus Thorarchaeota archaeon
TAACATCCAATTGAGCCTTCGCTTTCACTCACGCAGACCTTGACTTCAATTTCCTCAGGGAAGTCGAGATTCTCGTGAATCTATTTTGCTAGAAGCTCTGCAGTTGTAGCACGTGTTGGAATCAGAACACAGTCCTCCTCTGGGAAGACATATCGTTTCTCATCAACAACTACTTCATAAAATCCATCTGATTTTGTCACTTTTATGGTTTCAGACATGTTTGGGAGCAACACTTTGTGGTCTAGAGTCTTACATATCGTGAGAGATTTTGCCTTTATTTCTCGAAAATCATAGACCATTCCATCATTGTTCAATGGACCTGTTAGCTTGATTCTTATGGTGTAGTTATGTCCATGAAGATTCTCAATTTCGCTTTCACTCTTAAGAAAATGCGATGCGCTGAAGTGCATCCTCTGGTCTTTTACACACACGCTGTACAAATGAAAGCCTCCGAGTACAGAACAGGCTACGAACAATAGTACATGTAAAAGTGTCGGAAGACGACTACTTTGAAATTCTCCGTTGTCTCTCGAAAGCTTCTATCAGATCATCAACAGATGTTGCTTGAGTGGGGTCTTTGTCATCACGCCAGCGTCCTGTAAATCTTGGAAACCTTATTGCAAGTCCACCATCTTTGAGAACTTTTCGACCAGCAGGGTGAGTGGGGCTCAGAGTTATCTCATCACCTAGTACTTCGATGACCTCAATCGGCTCAAACCAGACATCCGCATCGATGTCAGAGATGACCTTTGGATGTTTTTGTTCCAACTTGTGCTTATCAAGACGCTCTTTGAACTCAGCTAGCATATCATCAGTGAACCCAGTTCCAATCTTGCACACGGTGGGATATGTATCGCTGTCAATATCGTATGCTGAGGCTAGAATCGCGCCATAAAGACCAGTTCGTTTCCCGCGACCATGAATAGCACCAACAATGACAAGGTCCGCTGAATCTGAAAGTCCTTCAGTATATGATGCTTTCAATTTAATCCAGAGCCAGCTACGGGCTCCAGCTTGATAGGTGGAGTCTTTGTGCGTTGCCTTTGCTATCACTCCCTCATGCCCGGAACCAATCGCTTCCTCAAAGATTACTTGCAGACGCTCTGGATTATCAGTGATTTCAGCGACGGTCAGATTAACTCTGTCCGTGGTCTCCACTATCTTCTCCATGAGTTCTCTTCTTTTCAACATTGGTAGAGAAGTGACATCCTTTCCATCTACAAAGAGTATATCGAAGAAGAAAATTGCAATAGGTACCTCCGCTTGAGTCGCTTCAATGTCTGTCTTACGTCTTCTACGCATGAGTTCTTGAAATGGTCTCATTTTTCCTGTAGAAGGGTCAATTGCAACGCATTCGCCCTCCATTACACAGGTCTTGGTTTTAACATGGTCGCGAACTAGCTTTACAACATCTGGATATTGAGCAGTAATGACTTCTTGGCGACGAGAATAGAGGATTACTTCATTGTCAATCTTATGCACCTGCACTCGTTCACCATCATACTTGTTCTCAACTAGGACTTTCCCACCAGCCTTTTCGATTATCTCCTCAGGAGAAGACAATTTTTTGGCAGCCATCATTCTGATTGGAATTCCAACATTAGTTCTAATTGCTCGAACTGCTTTAACACCCTCTTTGGCTAGAACTGACGCAACTTCACCAAGATCACTGCATACATTGAAAGCAGCTTCAATGTCATTCCTTGTGTCTTTATCCTCAGTGAAAGCTGATGCTAATGAATCTATAAGCCCCATATGTCCAAGACCAAGACGTAGCGACCCAGTTACAGTTCTTAGAATATATCGGGCTTCTATTGGTTTGGCATCTGTCAGTAAACCAACTAGTTTCGAAACTTTGATTTTATTACTTCCAGATCCCGAAGCTTTCGCAGCTTGGTCCAATGTAGCAAAGACGACAGACACTGTCAAATCCTGTGAAAAAAGCGTAGCCTGAGCACTCTTCTGAAGTAAGGATTCCGCGGTGCTACCAATATCTCCAGTTTTCCGAAGAGATTCTTGCACATCACTTTCAGGGACCGATGCTGCTGCAGCAACAACTTGGATAGCCATCTTCTCAGCTACACCAATCTCAGGCTGACTCTTCCAGTCAGGATATAATTTCCCTATTGTAAGTGCCACTATCTCACGCACTTCAGTAGGGTCAGCCTTCTGAAGAAGTTCAGAGAAAAGACGAATCTTCTCTAGCGACCCGCCTGTAGTTTCAACCTCATCATATGCTTTGGCTAAGGTTTCGTAAAGCAAAGTTACACTCCCAGTTTTAGTGGCCCACCACATGCTTTATAAACTCAGCCTGAGGCAAACCGGCAATCATAGATTATACTTGGTGAGCTGAATTTGGGTAGTATTAGACCTCGATATATTAAGAATGCTGCAAAGAACCTTCTGGCTCTTTATCCAGACACATTTACAGATGATTTTGAATCAAACAAGAGACTTGTTGAGCAGTTCACAGACGTTCAGTCAAAGAAGGTTAGAAATCGAATTGCAGGATATTTAGTCAGACTCATCAAGATCGGGGTTGCCAGAGAAGAAGCTGAGGCTTTGCAACCTGGTGACGAAGTCGTTGATGACATGGAAATGTAAGACCAAAGAATCAATACCTTGCATTTTCTGCCTCAAAGGTATCTTAAGGAGGCGTGTATAGTCTAGTCCTATGTCTGATTGGAAGAACCTTCTACTCCTTGGTGACTGTCTAAATATCATTAGAGATAATATAGACATTCTCAAAAAACAGGTTCGTCTAATCTATATTGACCCACCTTTCTTCTCAGGTACAGACTATACTCTTAAAATGCGGTCTAATGGGAATAGTCAAACAGCAGGTCTTCTTCTCGAAGAAAAGACCTACAGTGACAAATGGGAGGGCGGACTTCAGGAATACCTAGACTTTATGAGAGTTCGCTTAAAAGCCATGAAACCATTGCTCAGAGATGACGGCAGCATATGGGTACATCTGGATTGGCATGTATCACACTACATCAAGGTCATACTCGATGAAATCTTTGGATACTCGAATTTTATGAACGAAATTATTTGGAAACGGACAAACAGTCCGAAAGCTCAAAGTAGGGGTTTTGGAAGTCAGCATGATGTAATTCTATTATACGCTGCTGATGCATCCAACTTCAAAACCCGACAAGTCTATAGAAAACTCGATGAAAAGGCTCGCAGACCATATAGCTACAAGGATGAAAAGGGCAAGTTCCGTTTGATTGAATTGGAGGCCCAGGGCATCCAGCGTACTGAAGATAGAAAACAGTTTGAGTGGAGAGGGAGGACGGCACCATATCTATACAGGAAAGAAATCCTTGATGAGTGGTGGAATGCAGGTTTAATCTATACAAGCAAAAATGGTCGGTATACAAAAAAACAGTATCTATCAGATGTACCAGGAATTCCAGTATCAGATCTTTGGATTGATGTAAATCCAGTTCAAGGTGTATCAAAGGAAAATACAGGATTTCTCACTCAAAAACCAGAGGCTCTACTTGAACGAATTATTGATTCAGCAACGGATCCAAGCGATGTCATTGCTGATTTCTTTGCAGGTTCTGGAACATCTGCTGTTGTTGCTAGAAAACTGAATCGTCGATGGTTCATATGCGATTCCTCAGAAGCTGCAATTGGTGTCATTAGGAAACGACTTGAAAAATCAGAGAGCTGATAATATTCCAGTATTTCAAGAAGATGAATCAAATTTCGGAAAAGAGAAACATACAAATATTTAGTTCAACGTATATTATAATGAAGGAAGTGGTCGTGTGTCTTTTCTCCTAGGTCTGTCAATCTTTCTGATATGCGCCATTATTTATGGCTACTTTAGATTATCAGGAAGACTGCATTCAGAGCCAATTGAAAAGAAACCTGTGGAAACGAAGGCAGGAAAATTATATCACTCAAAAATTCATGACCCAGCATTCTTTGATGGGGAAAGCGAGGATATTACAGAAGTTCAATCCAGAATACGAATATTTGGTGGTGGATGAATTTCTCAATCAATCCATATTGGCTCATCATAGTCAGTTGTTTTCTTGAAGACTTCACCCATTGCGTTTTTGTCCCATCGTTTTAATACGTAATAGACGATCAATGCTGCAATCCCGGCGACAATGAAAGGCAAATACCCTGCAAAAAACAAGTATGGGAAAAACGGAGAATATAGTAGCATTGTGAGTGGAATAAAACTAAGGAAAAATGAGCCAATGGCTACAAATGTGCATACTCCAAGTCTTCTTGCACCGCGTCTTCTCTTCTCCCACTCTCGAATACTCCAGACCACGGTTTGTGCTTCTTCCTCATTAAGTGGGTATCCTCTCTCAATATGTACTTTGGCTACATTTGGATGTATTCCATAGATCTCCTGAACTGCATCGAACGCAGGCTCATGCCTCCAAAATGTACCCTTGATCAAGAAGATCAATAGAAAGGGAGCTAGAAGAAGAGGAGCTAAAGAGGTGAGTGTATAAATGATTATGAAAATGGAACCATTCCATGATATCATTTGAGCAATAGAGATGGCAAGAGGCACAAGAAAGAAGACTGATGCATAAGTGAATGCTTGAAACAAAATTCCTGAGCCAATCATATCTGCGATCCACCGAGTTCTCGGAACTCGCAGTAGATGAAACGCGAGAAGAGCCTCTCCACTCTCGGGGTTCTTCATAATAAGATCAACCATCGGTTCAGAAATAATGACTGCGTCAAAAATGTAATTGAACGAAGTTGCTATGTAAGCATCTTGACTCTGTCGAACCCAGACCCGGGCTCTCGATGGAATCACAATTTTCTGGTGGATTTGACTTACAAGAGCATTGAACTCTGAACGCGTTGATGGATTGATGAATCGGATTTTTAGAATCAACAAAATAACTAGGTGGACTAAAAATCCTATAGCCAATGGGAACCAAATAATGAAGTCAATTCCAACCATTGTGTAGTGGATAGTATAATAAAACATGATCGAAAAAGGCATAGCTGTGAGAAAGGTCAGTAGTATCATCATGCCCCTTGAAACGAGGGGAACTCGTGTCCCAAACCACTTTGCATATCTGTCAGAGGACTTCGTCAATCCGCCCAACCAACCCATGGTCGTTTTAACTGGATTTGTTATAACTTCTGCGTTTCAAGTTTTTATGATAATGCAATAAAAAGACGGGAGTGTCAACAATTGTTCATAAGAACATTATTGACACTCGGAAGATTACTCTAATGGAATATTATGGTATCATCTTCACTACATCTCTATCTTTTTCTTTCTTCTTAGAGCTTGGATTGACCAATGAAGACAACTTCATTGTTCCCGGATACATCAAGAACTGTGGATGGGTCACCTTTTGTCAAGACCAGACTATCATAGACACCAGGGCCCAACCATATGGGAGCAGTAGGATCAAGCCAACCAGGAACAGGTATTGCATCGAAATCGGAAACATCATTTAGTATGACTTTAAGACCTGTCTGTGTTTCGAGACCCCATTGGGACCAAAAGGCTACACAGATTGCAGCGCATCCACTCCCAGATACATCATTAAAGGCAACTAAAGTGTCGCTGAAACCTCCAATGACGCCTATACCACCCCAAAGACTCTCATCAAGTTCAATGGTATTGAATGCGATGACAGACTCTAAATTGCCATATTGCCCTGTGTACAAAGGACCATAGTCAGCAACATTAATCATATCAAACCCCCACTCCCAGCGAGTGTATCCCTCGATTTTATTGAATAATATGGCAACATATCCCTCTGCACCAAACCGAGATAGCTGTGCCACCTGAATTGCAGATCCGGTTTGATAGGTTTCTTCGGAGTCATAGATTCCAGAGATGACATTGTGGAATATATGAACCTCTGAATTGTCTATGTCGTACACCTCAACTCCATGTCTTGCAACAGCAATCGTGTTGTGGGAAATCGTTATCTCACAGTTCTCATATGGACCACCTAGGTAGATGGCTTGACCTACTTCGTAGAACTCGTTATGCTGTACAATTATCTTGGAATCGACATTGTCATAGGTTGCAATACCAATTTCGACATTGTAAAATTTACAATGTTTGACCCATAAATCACCATTTGTAATTATCTCAAGTGCAGTGAGAGAATCAAATTCTGCTACAAACGACAACGACTCGACTTTCAGATTGGTATCATCAGGCACATTGAAGGAAAACATGATGTCTATTGATTCAACTGCATGAATAACAGTCTTGAAACTAGTTCCCTTTAAAGTCCCTTTAAATCCTGAAGTTGAAACTGTATCTGCGATATAGAAGTCACCTTTACTGAGCTTCACAGTGTCCGCCCCAGCAGCATCAATTGCTGCTTGAATATTAGCTACATCTTCCACTCCAGTCATATCCCCAGAAGGATAGACAATGAAGGTATCTCTACTTGCATTAGTTGAGAATGGAACAAATCCGAGTAGAAGTAATAGACCAATAAAGAAGATTAGAAGTACATTTCTTTGTTTTTTCAATCAAATCCCTCCTCTTCAATTAACATGAAGATTATTACATGTCATATAATTACAGTATTATATATTTTTCTGAATACAAATACGAATAGAAATCTAATATTTTGTCAGATAATAAAGATTTAAACGAAGAAAGCTCTTCAATCTATTGAGGAAGGATTGTTGACAAGAGGTCGGAAAAAGACAACCAAGAGTGAAATCGGGAGGTCGTTGAGAGAACAAATTATGGGCAATAGTGCAAAGGAAGATTTCAATCTTGACAAACGCGAAATCCACATCATGACTCGTCTAAGTGAGAGTATTGTTGAGGTTGTTGATGCACTTGTTACACTTAATGTGTTCAAGAGTCGCTCTGAGGCTGTGGCAGCTTACGTTGAGAATTCTATCATGTCTAATAGTACACTGTACGAGAAGATAGTTGAACAAGCAAAAACAGTTGAAGGAATGAGAGATAGCGCCATGGAATCAGTGCTGGAAACTCTTCAGAAACCAGACAAGTAGAGTGTGCTGACCGACCATCTAAAACGATAGATAAATCTCGGAACCTATTTCTCATACAACTTTGAAGTACAGCAGGCGAATTGGGTCATGAAACCAATTGGGACAATAACAATGGACTTCCAGTTCATTGGGAAGTTTCCTAGTCAGTTCCTTATCAAAAGCATGAAACATGCTGCAGATTATTCCACATATGTTCATCTTCTTTGTGAGCAAGTAATGGCTCAAGAGGGTTCGGGTGACAAATTTGTACTGATAGCCCTTCGTCATTCAGATAACCTGGGTAAAAGACAGCTCTATTCGAAGATATTGGACAAATATCGTAACAGGGACATCTTGTACCCATACTATCTGGCAAACTTGGTCGCTGAAAAGGATGAATGGGTCAATATCCTCTCGGAGATTGAACGTATCAATCAAAAATGCGAGGATGATTGGGTAAGATACGGGTACTTGATTCTTTCATATTGGCTTGCACACACACGTGCAATTGATGGATTTCTTGCTGAGACAGCAGAGGTACAGATTGAGGAACTAGTTCAGAAGAATGATTCACTACGATGCTATCTTTCACAATTGCATTATCTCAAGTCGCAGAGACTGAGATATGAAGGAGATGTGGAGAAGGCGATTGAAGCCTGTGATGCTGCACTTGAGTTAGCCAGAGAACATGATGATAGATATTTTGAGTCACGTGCCTTGAAAGAGCTTGGAGCTCTCATAGGATTCTACTCCTTTGGGCCAAGTCGAATTGAAGTAGCAAAACCATATCTTAGGGGAGCAAGAGAAATCTGTGATGAGCTAGGGGACATTCGTGGGAAAATGGAAGTACTCAGCTATATTGGAGGCATATGTGCAACGCGGGGAGAATTTTTGGAGAGTAAAAGCATCAATCTCGAGGTACTTGGCTTACGAGAGAAACTTGGGGATATTCCAATGACTGAATTCCATAATGCCTCAATGGCAGCAATAGAACTAGGAAATGGTAGAGAGGCTCTCGAATGGGCAATGACGGGATTGGAAAATGTGGATTCAAGACCACTACTATTACCTTACTTACACTTGGATAAGGCTGCTGCACTAGTCCTCTTGAACCGTCTAGACGAAGCAGAAGTGCATGTTGACATAGCTAGAGAACTTAATCTCAAAGCGGGATTGGAGTCAGGCTTAGCCTTCGAATATATGGTTGTTGGATTGCTTGAGAGAGCAAGAGGTGATTTTGATTCAGCTTTTCACAGTTTTGAAAGCGCCTTGGAAATAAACGAGAGGAACGCAAGATTTCCGAGAATGGTCATATGCTTAATGAGACTAGCTGAAACAGAAGTAGCAACATTTGAACCAACTTTGAAAAACCGAGATGATGATGTTTCAGGAATATGGTTAGAGCGATTTGATCGCTTGGCTCGAGAGAAAGAACTGCCAGGATTCATTGGGTATGCTTTATGTTTGAAGAGCGAGTTGAGGTTTAAGCAAGGTCGTCATGAAGAAGCACAGCAGCTCATTTCAGAAGTCTTGCATATGTCTACTAAACAAGGTTTAGCTCCCCTTCGTGACAAAGCATTAGTAATCCAGGATTTACGTGTACCCAGAGAGAGATCTTAGTCAAAGACCCAAAAGATTCAATCGGGCAGCCTCTTTATAATAATAGGACTACCGATAAGTACAGTGACAACAGCCCCAACTCCACCTGCAATGATTGCTAGGGAGAAGTTGAACTGTGGAATTGATGTAGTTGGACTTGGCGTGATAGCTTCATTTTCTGACGGATAATACCAGAAAGGTGGATTCGCTGAAATCTCAGTGAACTCCCCTTCTTCGAAGTCAGTAATAGCAAATGGCCCAGCTGTAACATAAGGTTCCCATGGATTGAATACTGGATTCCAAGAGTCCCATTCAGATGCAGCAATACCTCCTTTATCATTGAAGATGTGATGAGGAAGAATGCAGTGGTACGCAAAGTTGCAGATATGCCAGTAGGACTCAGTGTTGAACTCGATGACTGCCCTATATTTTGTTGGAGCATATGCGGTCACTAGATCATGAATCCGAGTTGATGCTGGATTGCCATATTCTCTGCTTTCACTCAGATAGAGAAAAGTAAAAGCAACATCTAGCGCTGTGAGAGGAGTGCCATCAGTCCAGGTAGCATTCTGTACTATATCCACTGTAAATCGAGTATGACCTTCTTGCACATCTTGATTCTCGGTATGGGTTTCTACTAGTACTTTCTCAGCAAGATATGGGATTGCTTCAAAATTTGGGCCTTTCAAATAGAGCCTTGGCCATAAGTTGTCCAAAATGGTTGATCCATAGACATCAGTGCCAAGAAAGACATTGAATGAATCAGGTTCACCTAGGGCAATGGATATGGTACCTCCTCGAGTGCCATCAATTTTGTGAATTTTCCTCAAGGTCCATGTACCTGCTATGTATCTATTGATATCCTCAACATGACCAGTGAACTTGTCATTCCGATAAGCTTGCAGCATGTAGTTCTCATATACCACTAGACGGGGTACATTATATTGGAGAATCATCTGCATCTCAGCAGCAGCCTCATAAATCTCTTCGTAGGTTTCACCATAGAGCAGTTGGTTCCGCCAAGAGTCGTGAGTTGAGTTTTTGAAATTCGTCGGGTTCAAGTACGGGTCATCAGCGTACTCACTCCAGTAATAATAGGCAAGCCATTCTACATTATCATCATGAAAATTGTACGCATGGCAAATCATATCATAATCACCATGATTATCTAATCTCGACATGAGTTCATAGAAGGCGGAACTACTTGTTCTTGCATTCACATCTAAGGCTCTAAGTGAGTTAACACCAATCTGAGCGATAACGCCCATAATATCTTCCACACCAGTAGGGAACTCAAGCACCACATCAAATGGTGAACCATCGGGAGCGTTTCTGTAACCTGTCGCAGGATCAATTGTGAAATTAGCGTCATCAAGAATTTGTGCGCCTTTTGAAATTTGAGCTAAGTAATAGTGGTATGGCATGTCATCTTCAATACACCAATCATTAACAGAGGGAACAAGAGAATCATGATCTTGTGAGAGCCCATAAAAGACATCTGCGGTTACTCGAGATTTATCAAAGGCATATGCGAAAGCTCTGCGAAATGCACTGATATTTAGTGGATAGTCACGACAATTTATCGTGATGCAACCATAACCATTTCTCAGGGTGGTGAGAACGGATATCTCTGGATCTGCATCTATTATTTGAATATCGACTGGTTTTAACGACTCGTGCATTATATCGATTGTACCAGTTTGAAGTGCCTGAATTTTTGTAGTATAATCGCTGATGACTTTGAAGACAACTTTGTCCACATAGGGGCCAATGTTGATATCATTCGACACATCAGTAGCAACGACACCGATAACTGGAGAACATGTCATGAAGAGGAAAGCTGAAACCATTATGATTGCCACTAGTTTCCTACCAGTAAATTTCATTTTGTTGAAAAATTGAGCTTTTGTTTCTTAATAAAATTCCGATATTCGTCAGAGTTTCTTTAAGTTCCTGATTGCTCCACCAGGTGCGACACCTTTGGGGCATGCTTTCACACAGTTCATATTGAGATTGCATAATGGTGCACCTTGCGGCTGTTTGACAACTTCGAGGTATATCTTTGGATTGGGAGTTCGAGAATCATCATAGCATCGCCAGGCTTTAGCAAGAGCTGCAGGACCCACATATTCCTCATTCTCTGTATTGACAGGACAAGAACCATAACAGAGCGCGCATAGAATGCAATTGACATATCGCTCGATCTTTTTCCGTTCATCGATACTCTGTATCCTAGGAGTTACACCCTCCTCAGTATCACTCCAGAGCTTCATGCTTTCGAGGGCTTCATAGAACTTGGTCATATCCACAACAAGATCTTTCAAAATTGGCATATTGGGCAATGGTTCAACAAGTATTTCCAGCTCTGGATTCCATCCAACAGGCTTTTCTGAAATTCCTGAA
>JAEORI010000169.1 GCA_016840965.1 Candidatus Thorarchaeota archaeon
ACTTGTACGACCGGGAGATGTAATAAGGGTCTTGAAATTCTGAGCCAGTGCTCGTAATTCTATTTCTCTGTGAGGGAGGTTTTCTGGAACATAGTCAATTGATAGATAGTGTTCTGATTTGAATACGCTTTTGCGACTGAGTTCATCTTCTACATAATCTCTTGGCTTCCCAAACCAAAGCAAACATGTTTTTAGTGACTTAAAAGGATTGTGAGGATTGTGCGATTAATAGTACACTTGTGGCAGAGATTGCCGAAAGTAATAGTGACGAGCTCGTAACTCAAGATCCAAGTCATTGTCATTCGACTCATCGGGGTCATGACATTCATCGCTCGTCATGCTCAATTCTGCACTTGGACTTAAATGTCATCTGAATTCGAGATATTGGTGCGGCCACCGGGATTTGAATTCCCGCGGAACTGATTATATATTCCGTCACGGGTTGAAAGCTTGGGAAGCTTCCGTCCTAACCAAACTAGACAATGGCCGCTGAATGGTGCTGTCTTGAATTACGATAAAAGAATATCGCATTGTTCTGTTAATCAAGGTCGAATCTCAAATCTTATCTAATGGTCCTATTGATTTCAAAATGGTTTTCATATGATGTCGACTCAGGGTTCTAATGACCATTTCTGGCAGGGAAATCAAGCTTGCGCGGAGGGAGCACTTGTTGCTGGTTGCAGGTTTTTTGCAGGATATCCAATAACTCCCGCATCAGAGATAGCAGAAGTAATGTCTAATAGACTCCCAAAATTGAATGGTACGTATCTACAAATGGAAGATGAGATTGCTGCAATATCTGCAGTAATTGGAGCCTCTTGGGGAGGCGTTCTTTCTATGACCGCGACTTCAGGACCTGGTTTCAGCCTTATGCAAGAGAATATAGGATATGCAATGATGACTGAAACTCCTTGTGTTATTGTTAATGTTCAACGTTCTGGACCTAGTACCGGCCAAGCTACAAAGGTGGCTCAGGGAGATATAATGCAAGCAAGATGGGGAACTCATGGGGATCATGAAAGTATTGTTCTTGTTCCAAACTCTGCTCAGGAGTCATATGAATTAACAATCAAAGCATTTGCTTTGTCTGAGATGGTGAGACATCCAGTAATATTACTATCTGATGAAATAGTTGCACACTCACGTGAAAAAGTCACTGTGAAGAATATAAAAGACTCATTGATTCGGAGAAGGTTAATTTCATCAACTGACCCACCTTATGGAGGGGAATCGCCTGACGGCCATGCACTAATGCCACGATTTGGTGATGGACATAACCTACTAGTGACAGGATCTACTCACGATAGTCAGGGTTATCGGAAAACTTCGGATGCTACAACACATGACGTTTTAATTCGTAGATTGGCTGATAAAATTCGAGCAAAAAGTCATCTCTTTACCGATGTTGTTCTATCAGGACCAGAACAAGCAGAGTGGGGAGTAGTTTCTTTTGGTAGTACTTCAAGATCAGTTGATGAAGCTATGATTGAGAGTAAATCATCCTTCAGAGCGATTAGATTGCGAACTCTTTGGCCATTTCCTGATTCTGAGTTGAGAACATTTACCAAGTCAGTCGATAAATTACTTGTCCCTGAATTGAATCTTGGGCAGCTGATTGGAGAAGTATCACGTGTTGCTGATTCTTCTACCGAAGTAGTTGCATTAAACAAAATCGGAGGAGGATTGTTGATTACACCTGAAGAAATCATCACCGCGATTTCTTGATATGGTGGATTGTAAGATGTGAGCTTGTATTGTGGAACTATAGACCCACCATATTCCGTAGTAATTGAAATTGCAATGGAGGTTCTTATCCAAACCATAACGAAAATATCCTGAAATTCGTGTATTGACCAATTGCCGAATAATTCGATTGTAATTTGGTTAGAACCTGGAACTAGCCATTGAGGCAGGGGTATTGTTTGTCGAATGGTTGGGTCCACGTTTTCCAAGGTGGCAAATGGCGTATTATTCCCAGTCTGGTATGCATGTAGGCTAATTGATTCCAATTCTTGGACATGATCATCTAATGTTAGCAAATCAAAGCTCAATGATTCGCTATGAAATGCGGTGATATTCTCAATTACTGATGTAATAGTCGTCAAAACTGTTGTATTCATTCTTTGTACATTCAAAAATGCGAAATTAGAATCAGAAACGGTAATCTCAATATATCGAGAACCGATTGCGATATCGGCATCAATATTTATTGTCACATTCGTTAGTGTTCCAAGTTGAACTAGTACATATTCGGAAAACTCTCCCAAACTGTCATTTAGAAGAAGTTCTATGAATTGTGTCAAACCACTTTCTGATTCCAGAAGAATTTCTATTTCCGAAGACGTGCCACGAATAAAACTCCAAGTGGGTATTGATGAGGAAAACCACAATGGATAATGAATTTCGATTTGAATATCAGTCGATATTGTTTGCGTATATTGCTCATTTTGCTTGATGATAATAGTATAATTATGAACGCCTAGAGTTTCATTGGATGGAATTAACCAGCTTAGTAT
>JAEORI010000170.1 GCA_016840965.1 Candidatus Thorarchaeota archaeon
CTTTGGGAGTCTGTTCAGTTTCTAGTTCCTCCACAATCCTCTCGTCTTCAACTTCCGTCATTTTCATTCCTCCCTAATCTTTCATCTATACCTCTCAGGAGCCCACTACTAAGTTCCATGAGTTTTGAGAGCCCTCCATGTTCAGCAAGTACCATGATACTGTATATCAGCCATCTGGCTCTCTCAAGCAATCCATAGGTATCACCGTATGGTATACTTGTGAACTCTGCTAGTTCTCTAATCGACATGGAACTTGTTGCCGCTGTACCAATTAGATTCTCAAACGATTCGTCTAGATCACTTACCAGTTCCAGAGATACAAGATGCCGTCGTAGTGATAAAAGCGAAACAGCATCCTCTGTTATTGGTAACAGTGCCATCAGCTCTCGTACTGTACGGATGCTTAGATACAGCCGGTTCACAATTCTACCTAACTTCGTAATTTTGAATGCACCCTCTCGCCCACCCTCTACTAGGTTCATTCGTATGAGTGTTCCAATTGGACTTGACTCTTCCAAAGCAATCGGTACAATGTAGTTGGCTATGCGATGGATTCGCTCATCTTTTGCAGCAGCTATGCCAAGCGACACTAAGTGCAAACATAAGATACCATCATTATCCACAGGTTGCCCACATGAACAGCTAGCACCTTCTATTGTACCATTAGTCTGCAGTCTGGCTGAGAACCTGCATGTAAAATGACCTCCCTGAAATCCCGAAACTATTCCACCAAGGACTTCCTCGCTTGTTTCTCTGATGCTAACACGTCCCAATGCACCTTGTCGGGCTGCACGAACCGTGTCCAGCAGAGCATGTTTCTCTATCACTGATTCTGCAGTAATTTCTCCGAGATGTAAAGGCCTCATAGGACTCCGTAGGTTTCTCACTGCGCAATGTATGAGATACGACCCCCCAAGATAATCCTCAAGCTGTTCTAATGTAGCTTCATTCATCATATCGAGGATTACAAGAACTTGTTCAGTCAGGGAAGCTGATGTGCCTAGCCTACTCTCCACTCTATCATAACGCGGAGACAAGAGCTCCCCAACCTCATCGAAATATCGCTGCTTGGTGAATTCACTCTCGCCACTACTTCCTGCTAGGATTACTCCAAATCCCTTAGTGTCGTGTCCTGGACGTCCTGCACGGCCGAGCATCTGATGAACAACATTTGCAGACAGTAATTCTCTATGGTTTTCCGGTGAACGAATACTTGTGAGTACAACGGTACGTGCGGGAAGATTCATCCCAGATGCAAGTGTAGATGTTGCACATACAACTCTGAGCATACCTTTTCGAAATAGATTCTCCACAAGGGTTCGTACTTTGGAGTCAAGTCCAGCATGATGGAAACCCACCCCATGATGAAGCACCTTTCTTAGGTTTGGAGGGATAGTAATGAATGAGGTTTCCACCGAGTTAATCTCAGTATCCAAAGACTTTCGCTCTATGGAACCAAGCTGTCTGCTGACATCATCTGCAAGTCGTTCAGCCTCGGCTTCAGCCCACCTTCTTGTGCGATGGAAAGTTATCACCTGTCCATCGGCTTGAACCACCGTCATTACTGTCCTCTTGATTGCTTTTGACCTATCAGTAGCTGGAATGACTCGGCAGACAAGAGGAACAGGTCGATCATTTGACATTATCAGCTTACATTCTAACCATTCTGACAACTCCTCAGGATCTTTTACGGTGGCTGATAGCGCAACAATCTGTAGGTCATTAATTCTCCTTTTCAGCCTCAAGAGTACACTCTCAAGCCTCGCCCCCCTGGTGGTGTCAGATAGATTCTGGACCTCATCGATAACAACAGTCCCAACTTCTGGAAGCCACTCAACCTGATGTCTTAGTAATGAGTCAGCACGTTCGTAAGTGGTCACAACGATATCGTACTCGGACATTTCCTCTCCAGTCAGATGCATATCGCCTGTGGTGACTCCTATACGAATGGTGTTCTCCTCATATCTCTCTCTCAAGAGCCTTGCAACCTGATAAGCTAAAGCCCGTAGAGGAACAAGATAGAGCCCGCGACGACCCTTGAAGATTGCCCTCAAGAGTGCCATCTCTCCTACCAAAGTCTTACCAGACCCTGTTGGAGCACAGACCATGACACTAGTCCCATCAAGGAGTCCTTGTTCCACTGCCTCTGTTTGGATTCCTCGTGGAGTAACACCTACTTGTTCTAGTATGCGGGTAACGCTTGTGGAGATATCTGTGACTGAGGTCATCCTTCTGCGCTCACCGCCTCTGCTTTTCGTAGTGCCATGCTCCCCTTCATTGTAATCCGGTAGTTCTTGTAAGACACACCCGCGTGAGTTTCGTGACCTCTCAAGATCATACTAGCATTCTCGAGCCTTGAAAGAATAGCTTCGATGTCAACATCAGCACCTCCCTTTACACTCAAGAAGCGCTTCACTGACTCTTCTGTAAGTGGCTCATAACGTGTCAGAAGGGCGAGAACTTCCTTCACAGTTTCACTATCACGACCTCCAATCTGGTCTATGAGAGTCAGTTGCCTGCCTGATGAACCTCGCTGAGTGTCTTCAGGGACTTCAGACCTGGTCAACATATCCACGCCCTCATTGGACACAGTCCGCAACTCAGGTGGAGGAGCTATCTTGAACGGCATACAGGTCTTTGCCTGCTCGTGGGCTATGAGAGCATATCCTCTATCCATCACTCTCAGAAAGGAGCTCTCTCGAGAGGACTGTCGAGCCTTACTGTGTATACCACCACTTACAACGTTCAATGACAGAAGATCTGAAACGGTGGCAATGTCAGCGGACTCTCGCATACGTAGAGCAATACAGGATCCTAGGGCATCTGCAGCATCCCATATCAATGCTGAGGGATTCTTGGTGCTCAACACAAGAGGACCTCGCTTGACGAGTGCCCTAGCTACCCGTTCTGAGAGAAGACCTCGCTTGGTGTATCTAAAAGTGCTCTTTGCAACATTAAGATGTTCAGGTGTATCTATGATGATGACTAAATCAGAATCATGAGGCAAGCCGGAAAGCTTGAGACTCACGAGATCAAGTGCAAACATTTCAAGGTCTAAAGCACCAATGGCCAATGACACCACTGCGAAATTCTGTGATGCAAGTTTACTCATAGGCACTGTCTGTGTGCCATAGAACGCCTTTGCTCCTGATCCCTGATGCAGTCGTTTGATGGCATCTAGAGCAAGATCTGACGCTTTGGGTATTCGATGGTGTTGCGGTGCTGTTGAGCCTTCTTGTAATGCTTCGTGTTCAGAATCGATGACAATATCAGCTAGCGTTCCATTTCCAAGCGACACCACTCTACTCAATGCGATCTCAAAATCTGCAGCTGGACTAAGATCTGTTCCTGCAATGGTTTCCAACATGTGTAGTAGTTCGGAAACATATTTAGCTCTGGGCATCCCTTCTGAGTCCACCGGGTTCAGTACAAGGTCCTTGCCCAAAGTAAATGCCATCCCATCAGGTCTCAGACCTGCGAGCCCTAATCCTTCCTCATTCACAGTGAGCAGCAGGACTCTTTTCCCGCGAGTAAGTATTTGGTCTATCAAGACACTGAGAACATGTTTTCTGTCACTCCAATCACCACCGCATAGGAGCAGTCCACGATCAAGGTCTTGATGCATTAGCCCCACGGGCGGGCCAGTCTTCAGGGTTTCCGGATTCACGACCACGCCAAGTGGATAATCATCCGAACGACTACGTATCGGTGTGATGAACTCACCAGGGACATTACTACCAACCTCCGGACCAAGCTCACTTGGTAACTGTACAAGCCACTTTGATAGTTCGCTCCCAATAGCTAAGAATGACGGAGCACCACTGCACAGATCCCACTCCTTCAGTCTATTCTGAATCTCTGGCGTTTCTATCCTCTTGAGCCCGCCATCAGGCACGCTCCCTTTTACTTGTCCCTCTATAAGTCCCACTTCGAACTCTGAGTGAGAATGACCAACGAAATATAGCTGTGATTGCCAGGCGCCTCCTCTTGAATGGAAGTATGTGTACATCTGGGATGATGAGAGGTAATCCAGGTAGCGTTCTGTGGAACTTGTCACAACACCATCCTTTGCAACATGCTTTGCGTCCGTTGGAAATAGGTCAGCCAAAAGCAAGAAACCATGCGAAATGTCAAGACCTCTAAGTAGTAAACCAAGATCACCCTGTAACTCAGGACGTGCTTTCTTCATGTTCAGCGCAGTGACATAGCTCTCACCACCAGCACTAGTGCAAAGGATGGATTTTTTCTTCTCTTCAAAACGCACATTCGTTTCAGGAACTTCGTACCAAGCAGCTTCATCCAATGTTCTAAGCTCAAGATACCTCTGAAGATACGGAAGAACAAGCAGAGCGACAAGGATGATGCCTATGACCATGATGGATAACAATGGGAACCAGAACACACAGGCTATTATGATGAGAGAAACGCCAAAAATATAGTCCCAGGATGGTTTCACGGACCGGTCATCCCATCTAATCTCGGCGTCAGAAGTAATGGTCATTTGCGATTTCTCTATCTGTTCCATAGGATCTAACGCAGGCTTTGAGCCCATGATGTTTCCTCGTTTTCTTGGCATCAAGTCTTCCCTCCCAATCCATTCATTGCCTGTCGCGCTAGTACATCGAGCATCGCTTCCATCCTTGATATCGTATAACTATGAGGGGAACTGATCACTAGGGATTCTTTAACTATGACAACTTCTGGGTGGTCGCTTTTTAACGGGTGACCAAGGACCATGAGTACTGGCTTTTTTGAAACGGTTTTCCAGGTGTAACCATGACCTCGCTCTAAGAAATCCATGATTGCATGCGCAGTCACGCCTCTTGGGATATCCAGCGATACATCTTCACCCACTGACGATACCTCCAGTGTTAACTAGTCGCATCTCATAGAGCCCTGCACGGTCAATGGGAGTGTGCGGATAGGAGGACCGCATTGCACTCTCCAAGGTGGTCACATCATCATACACCTTTTCGGAGAGTTTCTTGGCAACATTTGCTCCATTCATCAGCCTAAGAGACCTCCTGACTACCTGCATTCCAGCAAGTGTAGAATTGTTCCCCAAAGGACGACATACAAAGAATCGAAGCTCGCATTGATTCTCCTTGGCAAATTGCTCACTCATTGCTTTGAGGACTTTCTTCGCAGAATGGGAAACATCGATCCCAAGTGGAACGCTTGATAGAAGACATCCTGCTTGTACCTCTACAGTCCATGATCTCAGGATTGCCATTATTCCAGTCGCCTCATCCCAAAGCACCTTCATAGGTCTGCGCCAGAAGAGATAGACTAGGACAACTAGAGCTGTGAGGATAATTCCAAGCAAAGACTCAACGATTATGCTCTGGATTGGTGTAAGCAAAATACGAGAGACCCATGCTACCAATACTGCAGAAGACAGTGGCCATTTGATCCACTCGATGTCACGGTAACTCTTCATTCGTCACACCACCTCTTACGAACATCTCAATCGCTTCTTTTAGCTCTCCCACACCTCTGTATGGCCATAGGTCTGCAGCTGTATCTTCCCCAAACACATCGATATGTTTCAGAAACCGTTTGTCCAGTAACACAATGATGCCTCTATCATCTGGCGACCTCCTGAGCCTTCCAGCCATCTGAGCCACTTTGCGAATCGATGGGACCACCGCCGCATAATAATAACCAGAGCCAGACCCATAACGTCGGTCATAGAAGTCTTGTAGAGCTTTCTGATGACTCGTTGGTGGACTGAAGGGGAGTCCTACACCAATAATGATGTCCACCATGCTTGACCCCGCATCAACAAGATCTACGCCTTCACTTACCTTCCCACCGTAGACACAGAATAACGCATGGGGTTTTGCGGCAAGAGCAGTCTTCACATCATCAATCCTTATGGTTCGGTCCTCAACCAGTGGCTCTCTGAAACCAGAGTTGATGCCAAAGCTGAGAACATCTTGCATAATGGCATAGCTCGGAAAGGCTATCATAGCGCTTTTGTTGGCAGGTACAGCGTTGAGGACTACCTCTATGCGATTGCCAATTTCACGCCATAGGTCAGGATTCCTTAACCTGTAACTCGTAGACACTTCTTTGTCCACAAGAATTAGACGTGTTCCTCGTGGATAAGGGCTTGACAACTCCTCACCCTTAGCACTCCCTAGCCCAAGAATACGCTTGTAATGTGACAGAGGCCTTAGAGTGCCTGACATGAGAAGAGCTGATCGTGAAGCTCGTAGAACTTGTGCCACCAATCCTGCGGCATTCAGTGGCCGAATCTTCAGAATAACTCGAGATAGATCCTTCCCAAGATGCTCCTCCCATCCTGGAGAGAGCTCGATAGTCACAAGCCAGTCGTCGCTCTCTGTAGCCCGCTTTCCTGCATAGAGGAAAGATACAAGCCGGTCTACAGGTGTGTCCATTGGTACTGAGTCATCCACTCCCTCAATGGGCATACTATACTCAATGAGTCTGTCTAGGTCACCATGAGCAGCAAAGCGAGGGTATGCATCCCACTTGTCAAGGCGCCGCTCACCTTGAAGGGTATCAAGATTGACCATTGTCGTTTCCCAGAGAAAATCGACAGTTTCCTCCAACCATTGAACGCCAGTTTCCTTCACGATGTCTCGCTTATGATCCCGGAGCCATATCATATCAGAACCGCTAAGTTCAGCAGCCTCAGCTTCCAAAACATGAGAAGACAGATTGTGTGCTTCGTCAACAAGGACATCTATCTCATGAAGGTCGACCCCAAGTGAGGTGAGTAGAGCCGTTCTGACCCGGCTTCTGAAGATGTAGTCATATGGACCAACGATGACTTTACTCTTCTTAGCGCACCACCGGAGGATCTCATAGGGACACTGTCCTAGCTCATCACCAGATTCCTCAGCAACGCTACGGCTTACCACCTGTTCGTTGAGCAGCTCATCGATGTTTTCAAGGAAACTTTGACGGGGTACAGTTCGTCTATCCTCATTTCTCTTGTAGCAATTCCAGTAGCGTGTGCATTCGCCCATCCGTACAAAGGCTGCACAACCACGCATGAATCCTAGTGAAGACAGGTTCTTCATCAGTGACTTCATGGGGCAAACATGCTTTCGTGAAACCATGCTCGTTGCAGTGAGTAGGCTGTCTTGTGTGTGAACTCGAAGTAAGGTAAGCTCTTCTTCGAACACCTTTGATTGCGAGTGTGTACGTGTTAGCACTAATAATCGAGAGGTGGGATCAATGGAGCGAGCAGAAAGATATCCAGAAAGTGTTGCGATAGTTTTTCCGATCCCGCAATCTGCTGAAAGAAGACCCACTGTCCCCTCCGAAAACACTTCCTCAGAAAAATGTACTACACGCTCCTGATGGGGTCTTGGTTGATACGGGAACCATGCCATCGGATTTTGAGCTGTGGTGGTCAGTATCATCCCTCCACATGTAGACAGTTCTCTGCTCTATGAATACTGAATCTGATTGAAAAATACGAATGAAGAAGCATGTGAAATCCATTAGCTGCTGCTGGAGAATTAAAACCCTGATTCTTATTCGCCATCCATTCTACAATCTCTGGACTAAAGCCCCTCTTTCTGGCGATTTTCCAGAAGGTCTGCTCAACATCTTCCACAGTAGTCCTGTAGAAGTCCAAGGTCTGTGTAACAAGATCCTGAAGAAAATTCACGGCCTCCTTTGCACCATAAGGAATCTCAGAAACCCTTGTTTCCGATGGGAGGTAAACAACCATGCCCTCTCCACTGTCAAGATACACCTCTGATGGAACTCCACGTGTACCCCGCAATGCTTCAAGGTAAGATAGCAGTCGTGGAAGTTGTGACAGGATTGGTCTTCTCGAATCCTTCCATGCAACAGTTGTTATCACATAGAGCTCTGGATTAGGCTCGGGGTATGCAAGGGGCACAGTGGTCAATCTGTGCGAAGTGTCACGCATCAGGAGATTCGTCATATTGATGACAGATGCATGTGAACTATAATTTGGAGGAAGGACAATCGTCACCAATCGTCACTCTCCATAGCTGTTAGTCTACCATCAACATCAATAATCAGTCCCTCTTCCTCAAGTTGGTTCAGAAACCTCTTGGCACGTTCGATGTCAATACTAGCCTCTTCACACTCTTGAATCACTCTCCATAGTGTCACACCTTTTCCTTGATTGAGATCACTGAGATCTGAAACAATGTTTAGAACACGCCGCTTCACTCCTAGACCATATCTTGACTTAGGCTTCGACTTCAGTCGAAACTTTGTCACGATCCTCTGCATAGCGTCTAGAGCTTCATCAACAGAGTGTGCATACTTCATCTCTGGTGAGTGCTGTATTGTCATGGAACAAAGGTTGCAGGTTGATTCATCATCTTGGGTCAGTACTAGCTTGTATCCAATATAATGACACCTAGGACATGTAAATACCCTGTAGATTTTCCCCTCTGCACTCACTCCTCCGGTTCCTCCGTCTGTTCCTCTTCCTCCCCTTTTGCCTTCTTCTTTTTCTTGGAGGGCTCCTCCTCATCTTCAAGAGCTCCAAGCTGAGAACCCAGTTTTTCTTTGATGAGTTTCTCCATACTAGTCTTCTCGCTCTTCTCTTTGTAAAAGCCGCCATATCCTATATGGACTTCAACTGAGAACTCAGGAACCCCAGCATTGTCTCTAAGGACGAGTTTCCGTTTGCCCTCAGTCCCTTTTCCTGCATAGAACCTGTAATCCGACGCATGGCTGACCACATGACCTCCTGCAGGTGCATAGGCGTTCCCTCCGTAGTTTGAGATCTGAGTGGTGACTTGATTCGTGTATGCAAATATCGCATCAGTAGCTATTCCCATGCGTCGCATTGTGTTTAGTAGGCTATTGATCGTCTGCTGTCTTGTAGCAAGAGTAGCAATGCCTCGGTACTCTGCACGGAATAGACCGGTGAGAGAGTCTATCACAAGCATCTTGAACTCTCCTTCAGCAAGAAGAAGTTGGATTTGTTCAAAGGTGTCCTCAATCTGACTGCTCAGTGCCATAGGCGCGACGTTGATGTTTCCAAGAACTACATCAGGATCAAGTCCCCACCGTATTGCATTAGCCCGTATGATATTTGTCTTGAAGGATGCTTCAGAATCAAGCCACAGGACTCTACCTTCAAGGCCACCCTGCTCCAGAGGGAGCTGGGAACGCACGGCAAGGTGATGACACCACTGCGTCTTCCCGCTTGAGAACCCACCATAAAACTCAATGATAGAGCCGGCTTCCAACCCACCCATAAGTTTCTCATCTATGGATGAAATGCCAAAGGATAAGCGGGGAATCTGCGACTGCTCTTTCTCAAGCTCAATTCCAGACCTGAATCCGAATTTCCCTGTTGTGTCGCGAGCAGCTCGAATGATTTTTCGAACTGTGGCTTCTCCAAGCTTCGTACGTTCTTGGAGATCGATTGGGTTCTGGACACTGAGGATCTCAGCAGTTGTGATGAAGGCATCTCGAAGACGTTTTGCAGCTGCAGGTCCAACGCCAGGGACTGCTTCCACATCAGTCATCTCGCGACCACCTCCTTCTCGAGTGGACCTCTAATTGGGACAAGTCTGCTGAAAACATCAAGCTCAGAATGAGGTATCAATACGTCCTTTCCTGTACAACAGAGATTCATTCCAGGAAAGAGAGAAGCCACAGCTTGTTGCCGAATTGAAGGGACAGCGAACCTCAGACCCTCGGTAGTCAATCTTCCTACAACACTCACATAGCCGCCAAGGGTTTCATACATTGAGCCATCCTGCAGTGAAGTGCCAGGCCCAGCTGGTCGGACTTCCATCATTGATCTGAAGAGAGTCTCAAGGACATCGAAGAACTCTCGCCATCCATTAGACCGCGCTCTGTCAAGAGCCTCGGATATTCCTGCCTTGGCTCCAGCAACCCAGGCAGGATTTGGATATTCTTCAAAGCCCGTCATGTCGCTTGTCAAATACTCCTGAACGTACATCATGCAACCTCCATCGTGGAAAGACAACCATTTGAGGCGATCATAGTGCCAATTAAGTCGATGAAAATTTCATTACAGCTGACATCGGACTCGGATACCTCTACTTGCCTCGATAACAATCAGATTCACCTAACAAAAGAAGTGACAAAGAATAATCTTCAAATTTCCGAGAACACATGATAAAGACTGATAGGTTCTTGATAGATAGATAAAACTGAATATAGAATATCCGAATCAAAATTAAGACATCATAACGTTTAATTCATGTGAAAAAGCAAGGAAATCCTTTTTTGGTTGGTCGGTGGGTTCAAAACTGCAATTGAATACACCGAATTGAAGCGATTGTCGATAGACCTTATAGCAACTCTACTCAATCTTGACCAATCGCATTTCATTATAGTCAGTTATCACCCTAATGTAGCCGCGTAGTAAATTGTCCACGTCGGTGTCACCGGTGTCAACTCGTAGAGCTTCTCCAGCAATACCCTTGAGTTTGGAGGGCGTACAGATCACAATGATGTGGTCTCGACCGACACGGTCTATTATTCCAGGACTAATCTGCTGATTTCCTCTTCCAAACAGCATGCCTTGATGACCGATGGGGGACACAATAATCCATGTTCTATTGAAGTCATCAACAAGCGCTAGGATCTCGTCCTCGTTGACATCGAGGTGCATTTTTCCATGTTTGTAAACATCAACACCAAGGGTTGTCTTCTTGACCTTGAGCAGGTCAGTAACCGTCTTCAATGTGGTTCCAGGTCCGAGAATATATGTTGCATCTTGGTCAATCTGCTCAATTACGTACTTGGCAATAGCCTCTTGTGCTTCATGTTCATCAGAGGTCTCAGGACTTGCCTGTTTTGCCCCCTGAAATCTGGCAGGAACTGATGGTCCTTTGAGATATCCATAGAGGTTGATGATGAACTGGTCTTGGCGAATTGCATTTTCATCAGCATCCACTATCTCAAATTCTGCTGTCTGTGCTGTTCCTTCGTAGACCAACCGAACAACCTCTGCAGCATCAGCTGGATTCACAACGAATATTCCACTGTACATTTTGACCCCTGACGGAACCCCGAGGACAAGAAGGTCATCCAAGTCATAGGCGTTCACAGCATCAAGAATATCTCTGGCTGTACCATCACCACCAACAAATACCAAAAGCTGGACATCCTCTTCGTAAAGTGCTAAGACACAGTCCTTTGTGTCCTCAGCGGTTGTGGAGTTTTCGATATCGATTGGCACAACTTCATGTTTCAGTCCAGCCTCCTGCACAACATCCTCGCCCATCTTTCCCGGACAGGTGATAATTCGAATCTTGTCCCTTAGTTTCAAGGCGATGATGATCGATTCAAGCGCTGTAAGAAACTCAAGAGCTCTCCCAGGAGCAACTGGTGAAGCGCCTCTCCTGATGGCTTCATCTACAATTCCGTCTGTACCCTTCAGACCAACACGGCCGCCCATTCCAGCTATTGGATTCACCAGTAAGCCAATGTTCATTGACCTGAAACAACCTCATTCCCTGAGAGACATGCGTGCTCTAAAGCAGTTTTGATTTGTCAAAATCTGTTCATTTCAACGCTCCAACTTGATGCGCTGACTGAATCCAGAACGAAACACGAACCAGTACTTCCTCTATGAACCTGTCCCGGTTGTCTGGAGTGGCATCTTCAGGCCAGCGGTTCCGACGATATTCATCGAACTTTTGAAAGGTCTTACCGTATTTTGTTGTCAAGGGAATCTCTACGCGCCTATCACAGACTGTGTTCAGAGCCCTGATGAAGGTCACAAAATCGAGGTCAAGCCGGACAATCCATTTGCGGATGGCTTTGAAGAAGGTGTCAGCCTTTGCTTCACCCCACTCAAGTTTCTTCACAGATTCCCTGTCAGCTCCATCTATCCGCTCCGAGTTGAAGTTGCAGGCTTTGTCATAGTTGCATCTTGCTCGAAGATTGAGCTTGCCCTTCGAGAACCACATGAAGATGTCATGGGTCCCTTTCTTCCTCATGGTCTCTCGGTGGTCGCCAACAGGAAAGATGAGCTCAACCATCTTCCCCTCCTTGTACTTGCCGCCAGCCTTCATGTAGAGTTCTAGAGCCCAGGCTAACGGCGGGATTGCATTTACTGGGTGCGATTCATCTGGTTTGCTCATTGTTCTAAGTCACACCTGAAACTCCCACTGATATTAGTTGGGATAGGAACAATAAGTGATAGCAGCAGGTCACTAGTTGTTGCCCTTCTCGCGGGAAATCACCAAGATCTCAGCAAGTTCCTTGAAGATGTCTACGATACCCTCCCCAGTCTTAGCAGAGGACTCGATGTATGGCATCCCATGCCTCTCAGCAAACTCATGACCCTCAGATGGTTCGACCACTCTGTCAGGAAGGTCAGTCTTGTTGGCTACAAGCACTAGAGGAATCTCCTTGTTGATTGCCTTGTGCAGCTCGTCAAGCCACTCCTCGAGCACTATGAAGGTCCTTCGTCGAGTAACATCGTACACAAGGAGGCCTCCACTCGACCCGCGATAGTACATCGGTCGAAGTATCTGAAATCGGCTCTGCCCAGCTACGTCCCAAATCTGCAGCTTCACGGTGACCTTACCAATATCACGCGGAATCTCGACATTTTTGACAGCGAACTGACTTCCAATCGTCGTTTTGTAGTCGGTACGGAAGAAACCGTGTGAGAATCGGGTGACAATGGCTGTTTTTCCTACTGCGCCTTCCCCTAAAACAACGATTTTGAAGAGGTAATCGTAAGAGCTGCTCATCTATTTAGTCACCCGTATGTGGTAGGCGGTACGACGACAAAGCGATACAGGGTGTATGCGACTAATAAGGTTTCGTAAGATATGAAAGGTCATACCTATGGCGTGGTCAGGACTATGAGCTCATTGACTGGCGGCAGTATGACGCGTGTGTCAGGAAGTTCGTGCGAAACAAGATCTTTGAACTTCTGCTGCTGCTCTTCATCACCATGGACTGCTACCGCAAATGTTGGTTTCATGTCCATAGCCATAGCGAGGGCTACTCCTGGAGCGCAGGTTGGAGAGGGCCAGCCAGTTGGGAGGAATGCTACGTCAACCACACCTTTCCCGACAGGCCAATAGCCAGAGTCAGCAGCGTGGAAAACCTTCAGGCGCCCAATCGAAACTCGGCATTGCACAATTTGACGTGGATGCACACCACGATGTAGCTCGACCCGAATGCCATCAAACTTGAACTTTGGTCCCTCTCGTACGCCTTGCAGCACCTCTGGACCAGCAAGAATCTTCTCAGCTGGAATTTTTGAGCCGAGTTCCTCAGCCATAGAGAACTCGGTGATGATCTGAGTACTAGTCTTCTGATACAGAGCGACAGCATCACTGAGATTGTAATGGTCAGTGTGACCGTGACTGTATGTGATGAGGTCGAGAGATCGAATGTGTTTCATAACCTTTGTGAAAAGGTTTGCAGGGTCGAAGAGAACAGCTCTGGTCTTTGTCCGAAGTAGAACACCAGCATAGCCTGCATAGATGAAAGCGAACTCCTTAGAATCAAGTTTAATGTCATAAAGAGCAGTCACACTCTCTGCAAGGTTGGTCTTTGTAGCCAATTTTCGTCACTCCTGCATCCTCATTTGTCCCCGCAAATGAATAATCAATATTTACGTCAACGCACAAACCTTTCATCTCTGCGTGATGACCCACTCGATGAATTTCCTGAGGAGCCGATTGAACTCTTCTGGCTGTTCCACCATGGGAATGTGATCAGCACCTTTTACAACAGCGATGTCAGCTCGTGGGAATTTCTTCTCAAAGTCTGCAGCTATAGCAGGAGTGATGATATCATCTTTTGAACCAACAAGCACAAAGACAGGGATGTCAATCTCACCAATTCTTTCAGTGATGTTGAACTTACTGCACGCAGACAGGTCTCGAGCCATGACCTGAGGATTAGCAAGCCGCATATCATCATCCAGCTTCTTCAACTGGTAAGTCTCAGTGTAATGTTCAAAGACGCGACTCTTGAAGAAGAACACCCGGTCCTCAAGGGTCTCCTTCACAAGACCGGTTCTTAGTTTCGACAGTTCAAGGTCCGAAGAGGTATCGACGAGTACAAGTGCTTCGGGTTTCACGACATCCTCCTTTAAGGTGTAGCACATTGCTACGCCACCACCCATTGAGTGAGCAACAAGAATGAAACTCTCGAGATTCAGATGGTTAACAAGAGCTGCAATTTCCTCAGTATAGTTGCCTTCTATTGATGGCTCGCCAGCAAACTCATCTGACTTCCCATGACCAGAGAGATCCAGCGCTATCGTGCGATACTCCTTTGAGAACTCTCGCAGTTGTAGCGACCATATGAGGTGTGAGGAGCCAGCGCCATGTATAAAGACCAGAGGAATCCCAGATGTAGTATCAGTTCTATGGTCTACGTCTACATAGTGAATATTGGTTCCTCTGTGCTCAAAGTATGGCATGATGTGCTGCTAGTATTGGTTGCAGATATAGAGCTTTGCTGATTGAAGTATAATTTCAACATTAGGTACCTTTTTCTCTGAATCAGTACCGAGTAGAACAGTGACCTCTATGACTGGCAAGCTCTTTGGGACAACAGGCGTACGAAAGATATACGGTGAAGAGTTTGACCTTGAGATGGCACTCAATCTTGGCAAAGCTCTTGGAACCCATCTCGGTAAGGGAACTGTTGTGATAGCAAGAGATGCTCGTACAACTGGAATCATGATTGCGGACACCTTGACAGCAGGAATCCTATCTACTGGAGTTAATGTGGTACAAGCCGGAATCATACCAACACCAACGCTTGCATTTATCACAATGAAACGAGGATTCGATGCGGGACTTATGGTCACAGCATCTCACAACCCACCACAGTACACCGGTGTGAAATTCTGGTCTCGAAATAGTATGGGATTCACCTCGAAAGAAGAAACCAAAATCGAAGAGATTTACAGCTCTAGGAACTTCAAAGTAGCCAATTGGGATGAGCTTGGCAAAGAAACACAGATGGAAGATGCGGTCGATCAACACATTGAAACGCTCCTTGAGAGATGCGATGCTGATAGTATCAGGGCGAAGACATTCAAAGTCATTGTTGATCCAGGGAATGGGGCAGCCTGTGTTCTTACGCCCTATCTTATGCAGCAGCTCAACTGTCAGGTGGTAACGATAAACGGTCAATTAGATGGTCATTTCCCTGGCAGAAGGTCTGAGCCCGACGAGGACTCTTTGGGAGACCTTATCCAAATGATCAAGAGAACAGGAGCAGACCTAGGTATCGCACATGATGGGGACGCAGACAGAGTTGTCTTTGTCACTGAAAAGGGAGAGGTCATCAAGGGTGACCGGACTATTGCGCTTCTCGCACAACAGGCCATGTTATCAGCGAAACACAGCACAGTGGTCACAACTGTTGATAGCTCTCTTGCACTGGATGAAACTGTAGAGCGAGCTGGGGGAAAGATAGTTCGAACTCCTGTTGGTGACATACAGGTCGCTGTCAAGGTGGCAGAGTTGGAAGGTGTCATGGGTGGTGAAGCATGTGGAGTGTTCATATTCCCGGAGGCACATCTTGCCCCTGAACCTTTCTTGGCAGCGTGTAGGGTCCTTGAGTTGATGGCACGAACAGGGAAGAAATTTGGAGAGTTGATTTCTGCAATTCCGCAATACCCAATTCTCAGAAGCAAGCTCGATTGTCCCAATGATAAGAAGCAGAGCGTGATGGATACTTTATCAAAAACGCTTCCAAGCAAGCTAGGTGATGTGAAACAAGTTTTGAAGGTGGATGGACTTGGAATCACATTGAAAAAAGGATGGATATTGGTCAGACCCTCAGGAACAGAACCAGTGATAAGGGTGACATGTGAGGGACAGACCAAAGAAGATGTGGAGCGGATTCTAGGGACTGTGGAGAATGTTGTCAAAGTTACAATAGACTCAGCTTAGCTCCAAACAAGGTTTATAGCGAAACAGCATCTTCTCATTCTAAGCTATTGGGGTCAAAAAAATGCCAGATGAAAGGAAAGAACTTGAAGCCGAAATCATGGATGAATTTGAGTGGGCCCTGAAGGATCCGAATGAAGAAAAGATTCGGCAACTTGGAGAAGTAGTCAGTATAATCACTACCAAGCTGACTGAGGCAATAACCAACATCCAAGTTTCCTTGATAGATCTAGAGAATAAGGTTGATGCTATGGAAAATAGGATATCGTCATTGGCAGCCCGTGGACCCGCAGCAGCGGCTTCTGGAGGTGTAGGAGCAGCATCGCCTGCTGCAGGAGGAGAACCTATTCCAACCATGGCTAAGGCACCGACTCCAAAACCAGCAGGAGCACCCGGCGGCGGAATGAGTATGATGGGTGAACTTAAGGCACTCCTAGCAGCCCGACGAAGAAAGACTGAGAATCCCGAATAATAACTCAGATCAAATAAGGCGGCTTACACTATTCTTTTCATAAAAAGGACCTACATGTTCTAGAAGAGTGATAGCAAAGGCTTCTGCCCTCTCGCATTTTGCTTGAACTCCTCGCAGACGTGTCCTAGTATCATACAATTGTGTATAATATGAGTCAGCTTTCTTAAGCTGAGATACATGTTTCTTTAATGCCGCTAATGCAACAGGATAAGACTCGGTAATATCAACATGAACATTGGGTCGAGAGATCATTGTGTTGATTTCCATGTTATAGATGCGTTCAACTCGATGCGCATTATCAAAGATTGTCTTGTGGGATGCCCACTCCACGGCTTGGTTCACTATCATTGCGCATTGCTGATGATTTCGATTGTAGTCGGATGAGTGATGTGTGATTACAATTGTTGGTTGGGATTTCAAGATAGCTCCAACGACCTCGTTTATGAGCTCTTCACCAATCGCAAAATCGTCCCGCTCGCTCAGATACAGGTTTCTAGCGCCAAGGAGTCCACACGCGGCTTTCAGTTCTTCATTACGCACTTCATTGCCAGTCATGCAGTGAACATCTACTTTTACACCCTGTTCAACATGTCTTCTGATTGTCCCACCAGCCCCAATGGTTTCATCATCAGGATGTGCTACAACTACAAGGATTGTTCCCTCATCCGAACCGCTCATAAAGTCACATTTCATATACCATCTAATCAAGCTTTGGCAATCTCCCAATTGTCCAAACCAGTTCGCTTAAAGGGATAACAAGCTCAGAACGAAAGAAGGTGTAGTAAGTGAGGATTGGAGTCAATCTATACCCCACCGTAGGTGGAAGTGGATATCTTGCAACACGTTTGGGACAAGAGCTAGCTCACAGAGGCCACACAATTCACTTCATCACATATCAAAGACCATTTTCTCTTATGTGGGAACAAACTAGAGGAGTACATGTAGACCTAGTTGACAGTTTTAACTATCCTCTCTTCGAAGGCACTGGGCCGCCTTATACTATGGCTTTAACCTCAAAGATCATCAAAGTAGCAACAGACTCTCAACTTGACATAGTGCATGCCCACTACGCAATTCCTCATGCAATGGCAGCCTATATGGCGAGAGAGATTGCGGGTATTCCATATGTTGTGACCCTACATGGCTCAGATGTTCATTCGCTTGGTCAAGACCCAGCATACAAACCGGTTGTAAAACACACTGTAGAGAACGCAGATGCTGTTACAGCAGTTTCTGAATTTCTGATGAAGAAAGCACATGAGGAGCTAGGTATTGAAAGGGAGATTCATGTGATTCCTAACTTCATCGATGTTGAGAAGTTCTCACACCTAAATGGTATACGACTCTATGTTGAGAGTGGCTGTGTTGGACTGAGAAAAGAAGCAGAAGCTGTTGAACTGAATCCAGATGAGAAAATCCTGTTACATGCATCCAACTTCCGTCAGGTAAAGCGAGTCGTTGAACTTGTTGAGATAATGAGAATAGTAGTTGATCACTTTCCTAAAGCTAGACTGATTATTGCAGGCGATGGACCAACACGTATAGAGGTTGAGAGGAAGATAGAGGCATTGGACTTGTGCAACAACATCCATCTTCTAGGTGTGAAAAGCAATATGCAGGAGATAATGTGCTCAGCAGACCTCTTTCTATTGAACTCGACCCTAGAAGGAATGCCACTTGTACTACTCGAAGCAATGTCATGCAGCCTTCCCGTTGTCACAACACCAGCTGGCGGCATCCCAGAGCTAGTACGTCCAGGACAAGATGGCATGGTCACTAAAGGGTTCAGCCAAGAAGAGTATGCGCAGGCAGTTATAGAGCTATTAGAAAATGATGAGAAACGGAAAGAACTAGGAAAAGCTGGAAGAAGACGCGTTGAAGAATCGTTCTCTGCAGAACGAATCGTGCGCATGTACGAGAAAGTATTCGAGGATGTGCTGTCTAAGTAGGAGGTTGAAAACTACTTTGAGCCCTAGCGTTTACAAGGTCTATGAAGATTTCATTTGGAATGGACGAGGGGCTGACATTGCACAGAAGATCTATAATTCGCCTCCAGTCACCTTTGATAGTATCGTTGAAAGAGTTCCGAGTCTTCTGGATTCGTACAAAGCTACGCTATGGCATATTCCTGAGAAGATGAGTATTCTCAAGAGCATCCTTATTGAGAGTAACAAGAAACTTGGCATCTTGACACCCAAAGTCAGAGAGAATATAGAGAACTTAAAGCATGGAGCTGTGGAAGCCGCACACCAGACGGTCGTAATGGGTGGACCAGCATATATTTTGAACAAGGCTTCAACAGCGGCACAGGTTGCATCTTTAGTTAGCAGTCAGGGCGTGCCTCTGACACCGTTCTTTTTTGTTGCAGACTATGATGAAGTCCAATCAGAGTTGACGAACATTCGCACGCCTCTGATGGGAAAAGACGGGAATCTAATCAGTATTCCAGTTCCAAAAGGCTTTGAAAACTCACCAGTAAGCGTTTTACCTCTACCTGAGAGTGATTGGTTGAATCAGGTCGAGGATGCGATTCGCAGTAATTACAGACCTATGTTCAAGAGTCTGGAGCAGAATAATCGACTATTATTTGAAGAACGTCTTGAACAATCTTTGACAGTTGCCAGAAGCGCATTCCACAACTCTAAGACACTTGCCGAATGGTCACAGAGAATTATGGGTTATCTCTTTAATGTAAGTGGAAATCTCGGGTTGCCTCTACTCACAGCATCTGAGAGAGAGATTCGTGAGCTTCTTGTTGAAGGTGTAGAGTTCCTACTTGCTCGTGAAAACAGAGACCGGTTCCTCAATACTTTCAATGAAATAACTGATCTCATTGAGTCACATGGTTATGACTCAGGAATGGGGCGACGAGGACCAGATTATGTTCCTTTCTTTTATGAGTGTCCTGAACCTGGTTGTAATAGAAGTCGAACTGAACTTCACTACGAGGATCTAGGAGCCACAGCTGTACTAACAGGAAAATGTCCAACCTGTTCGGAAGTAATCGAAATTGAAACTCCTGCAGATAGCCCATATCTTGGAGAGATATCCACTCAAATATCTCCACGTGTAGACTCACGACAGATTTTGATTGACACTCTCATACCAACCGTGGCACATATCGGGGGTATTGGTGAGGCTGCATACTACGCACAGGTAATTCCTTCTGCCTCAGCTATGAACATACCCTTCCCCATGTTCATTAAATATCCACGAGTTTACTTCAACACACCGTGGAATGAGGAGCTTGCGAAGAGTCTAGAGGGTGAAGGTGTTGAGGTTCTTCAGCGTAGGGAAATGTTTAGTCTGATGGGAAAAATCGCTAAATCAAGACGAAAGAACAGTTTTGATGAGATGAATGAAAATCTCGCTGAGATGAATAGGCTAATCTTTGAAACACACGGCCGCTTGAACGAAATCCACACAGAAACCGCCATTAAAATTGCTGAAGCTACAGGGAAGGACGTAGAAATACTCCAACGTCAGAAACTTGACATAGAACGCTACCTCTCATGGGTATTTGGTCAGTATACAGATGGTAAACTTGGTCAAGAGTCTTCATGGGCATGGATAGAGTGGGCTATAAACTCAGGCTTCTCAGACCTCTTTGGACCCTATGAAAGAGCATATGTGGGACCTATGAAGAATGGAGCAACAGTGTTTGTGAACTTCTCAGTCTGAGTTTATCCGAGGTCCTTTGTCAGAAGTTTACCTAGACGTTCAATTCCTTCAGAGATGATTTCGGGTGTTGAATATGAGAACCCGAGTCTCATGGTATTTGGCTCTGGAAGACTCTTTCGAAGGTCCTTGTTGTCCTTTGTCAATCTATGTCCAGCTTGAGGATAGAACGGAGCTCCTGGTACGTAGATGATATCATTCGGGATTGCTACACGTTCCATGAATTCCCCAGCATCAAACTTCTTGTCCTGACTCTGCCACCAGATGAAGAATCCACCAGTAGGATCTGTTCGTGAACCAGCTGGAAATGATTCGTCAATTGCTTTTGCCATTGCTTCATAGCGTTTCTTATACTGTGGTATGGCAACGTGCATTGCTTCATCAATGTAGTTCTTGTAGTACTCATCGAGAATTCGTTGCACTAATGTGGTTGTACAGAGGTCGAGGTAACCCTTGTCCTTGAGAACCTGCTCTTTAACTTCAGGTGGAAGGACTGAGTAGCCAACTCGTAGGACAGCAGCCTCTTTGCTACTAGTCCCAAGATATGCTACTCGGGTATTGTCTTTGTCAAGTGTTTTGATGGGTTTGGGATTCTTCTTGAACTGAATCTCAGCATACGCTGCGTCTTCAATAAGGAGAATCTCATTGGCTTCCGCAATATCAAAGAGAGCTTGACGTCGTTTCATAGGAAGTGTTGTGCCTTTTGGATTGTCTGAGTCAGGAACAACATAGATAATGTCTGGACATTTACCAAACTTCTTCTTTGAAACTTCTACCGCTTTTTCAACATCTTCGGGGATGATGCCATCAAGGTCAGTTGGAATAGTGATGACACGACCTCCAAGCTTCTCTGCTGGAGCTAGGAACCCAAGGTATGCTGGAGATGGAGTAATTATTACATCACCAGGATCAATCATTGTGTCAAGTATAGCGTAGATTGCTTGTTGTGACCCGTTTGTTATCGAAACCCTATCCCATTCAGTTTCACAATCAATTGGAATTCCTCTGACATCACATAACCTCTTTGCTATTGTCTTCAGGAACCAAGACTCGCCACCCGTCGGACCGTAGTTGAAATCATCAAGAGCTAGTTTGGGATTCTCCTTGTACTTAACACTAAGATCAGCCAGGATGTCTGCGAAGATATCAGTGGGCATGATGCCAGGTTTTCCACCTGCATAGTAGTACTTGACCTTATACTTGAGAAGAGCCCTTATCTGAGATTCTTCTATAAAATTAGTCCAGGTAGCAAAGCCATAGCCATTACCTATTGTGTTTGCCATTATGTTCCC
>JAEORI010000171.1 GCA_016840965.1 Candidatus Thorarchaeota archaeon
ATCCTTAAACTCTTCAAAAAAGTAATCCGCTATGTGTAGTGTTGTATCAAGACCTACAAAATCAAGCAGAGTCAATGGTCCCATTGGCCAATTCAGCCCAAGATGAATCGCTTTATCCATATCTTCAACTGTTGCTACTCCCTCCTGAATAGCAAACACAGCTTCAAGCAATGCTGGAACAAGTAGCCTATTGACTGCAAATCCAGGAGCTTCATTAACAAGTACTGTTTCTTTGCCAATCTTCTTTGAAACGTCCTCAATTACCTTCACAGTTGAATCTTTAGTGGCTTGCCCTTTGATGATCTCTACAAGATTCATGACTGGAACCGGGTTGAAGAAATGCATCCCTATGAACTTCTCAGGTCTTTTTGTGACCGCAGCCATTTGAGTGATACTAATACTAGATGTGTTCGAAGCCAGAATTGCGTGTTTCGGTGCCAATGTGTCCACCTCTTTCCAAATGTCAAGCTTAAGACTGACTATTTCTGGAACTGCTTCAATTACAAGATCCGCATCCTTGACTGCATCTTTAAGATCTAACACTCCATGGATTCTTTTCAGAATTGCATCTACCTCTTCTTGAGTGATTTTTCCTTTGGCAATCCCTCTCTCTAGGTTCTTCTTGATTGTAGCCATTCCATTGTCGATGAACTTCTGGTCTATATCACGCATCTTGACCTCATACCCTGCTTGCGCACAGACATGGGCAATTCCGTTTCCCATTAGACCTGCGCCTAAAACAGCGATTTTCTTTATCTCCAATATGATCTACCTCTGGGTTGTTTCTAGGTGTACATTTGGTCCGACATTGCCTCCAAATATGTTTGACTATCAAGCTAGATTCATCATAGATGTCAATTGTTGAGGTGGAATATCCTCTTTCCAAAAACGGACTAAGGTTCTCAACTCTGTAGAATTCAATATTTTATAGTCACAATTTGTGACTCCCTTCTGTGACCCTATTTCGTGGCTTCGCTATATATACTAAAAATGAGCAGTATTTCTTGTGAAATATCATGGCTCTAGCAACTAACTCACGGAACACATCTGTGTCGAAGAACAAAAGTGACCTTGGTTTAACAACCCAGGCTCTGACATATGCCTACATGACTGTCATAAGGTGATCAGCATGGTGTACATTGAGAAACAGATCTGCTGGATATCCACTGACCCTAATCTGACAAGTGATTGGTCACAAAGTGGTCATAGAACTGGCCAGTTAGTCTCAGAAATAGCATATCTTGTGACCAACCTATAATGGATTGTGGAAAACCATGACATCATCTGAATACGATTTCAAATTCAAGTTGCTTAACAGAGATGTACTTCGAACTCACGCTATTATCCATGCATATACCTATCGGAGGTAGCGGAATGACAAGCAAAAACAAGAAACAGATTATGACGACACGAGCTATTACTACAGCCTACTTTAGGAGGTAGAAACGCATGAGTATCCCGTGCGACATTAGTAAAATTGGTTTGAGATATCAACAAAACTACAATTTTAAGTACAGGATACAAAATAATGCTTTAAGAATAATGTTTATATCCAAACCATTATCAAATTATGGTTGGTTATATAAACCAAAACTGGCGATGTCATGACTATGACACATCCAAGTATCCTCCCAAGAGCGAAGCTCTGTTTAGCTAGTGAGGATAGGACGATTTGTGTTCAGTCATTTGGAGCATTGTGTAACGCCGGTTTTAGCGTGTCAGAATAGAGCAATGCGATTTCACATTAGAGTTACATCGAACAAATCTCCTATCTCCGAATCTCCTAAGGTGGAGATTCTGCAGCGGCCCTCGTTTGTGTGATCTGGGGGCCGTTGCAATCCACAGGAAGTTGACAGACATGAAACGCGAACCAGAACTTGCATACGAGGCTGCTAAGCAAGCAAGTCTAGGAAGGGTATCAACTTCAATTTCAAATCAAGATCACAATCTAACGATTGGGTGCTGAGAATTCATGAGTAGAATGAAATCCTTTCTTGGTTTGCCAGACGCCACTGACAAGGTTATGAGACTGGCACAAATTATGGGAATTATAGGACCATTGGGTAACCTCACTTTCTTCCTATCAACGACATTCTATGTGATTTTTGTTGCTGAGGCACTTGGCGGTGGTCCTGGAATGTATCTCCAAGGTATTGGTCTAGTCGGGACTTTGGTTGTAGTTCAGATGGTTGTCCAAATTATACTAGACTATCCAACTGGAGCTATTGGTGATTGGATTGGTCAGAGGTACATTATAGCTGGAGCAAATGTAACCTTTGGAATCTCATTTCTTATGGTTTCCATGGTAACGGTAGATACTCCTTATGTGTATCTTGTGTTGGTTTATGCTCTACAAGGCCTTGCACAGTCTCAATCCAGTGGAGCTTGGGGTGCATGGTTCGACAATAATTATCGGGTCGCTATGCCTGGTGACTCGGATAGAAAGCAGTATGGCGTCTTTCAAGGACGTGTGGGCATGGTAATGCAGATAGTTGCCACAGCCTCTTTGATTCCAGGGAGTATCTTAGCTGCTGCATTCTCAAGAGCTTGGGTTTTCCAACTACAAGGTGTCTTATCATTTGTATTCGCACTTCTTGTTTTCAGACTTGTACGAGACTTTCCCGAAGTAGAGGCGCAAAGGGCTCAGAAAGGTCAACGCCCAGAGATGGGCGAGTACCTCTCCATACTCAAAAGTGGCGTCAGCTATCTCTTCAGACATGCATTCATTCGATACATTGCAGTGGGGAGCATGTTAGCTGTCAGTAGCATTATGGTTTGGGGAAACCTCATTCTATTCCCAATGTACTATCTCTATTTGATTACTGATGTTGGTGTAGCAAGTTTCAGAACCCTACTCTTTATTCCTGGAATCTTTTCTCAAGAACGTTCGGGGATATGGTCCCGCCGGTTCGAGCCAAAGAAATGGATTCCAAGATTCCGGCTGATGCAGACCTGTGGATTTGTCTTCTTCTGGGTGTTTGCTTCTATCATGCTACTATTTCCACCAGCCGCCACTAGTACAAGCGTTTGGACCCTTTACTGGCCTTTCACCAATATACAACTCTTGAGTCTCCCAGCTGAAAACATTGTGCCTATTGCCCTCATATTCACCACATTTGTTTCAACCAGTTTCTTTGGAGGTTTCGCTGATATCCTCACACAGCGTGTGCTATTGGATGTTATTCCAAATAAGATCAGGAACTCTATGTACTCCCTCTTCCCAACTGTTGCTACTCTATTTGCCATCCCGCAGATTGCTCTGTTCGGATGGCTGATAACAATCATTGGATTCCCATTAACACTTGCTGCATGTGGTGTTGTATCCTTAACCGGAGTTGTGTTAATAGTTCATGGCTTTAGACACAATCCTCCTGAACCAGATGGTGAAACCTGGGCGAATGGTGATGGTATATTGCCTGCGAAAGAGCCAGAAGCTGGTGGATTAGAAGAGATATCTGAAGGAATACTCCTAGAAGATTAGACTTTCATAAGAGGCTGCATTCCTTGCAGCCTCCGCTTCATTTTATCTGCCAGCGTAAAGTTAATACTTACTCTCGTTGATTTTTTGTCGGTGCATATTATTGTCTGATAGACCACAGTTTCTGACCGTTTCTTATTCTGACTCAGGGCTTAGTACTATGAGCTATGAGAGAAAGATGGTCCGTGAAAAAGATGTGAAGTTTGATGGAGAAGATGGCTCACTAGAGCTTACCGATGTTCGTTTGGTATGGTATAAGAAACCATCTAAGAAAAGTGGTTTGAAAAAGTGGGGCGCTTTGGCTGGCGCAGTTGCCGGGGCGGCTCTGCTTGAAGGCGCTGGACATCGTATGGGTGGTATTGGTGGCCATGTCACACGATCTCTTGCTAGAGGGATTACATATGCTGCTGTTGGAACTGCCATATCGTCTTGGACAGCAGAGTCATACTATAACAAGGATCAAAATGGTAACACTGAGAGTTTGGCACTACCACTGATTGCCATTAGTCAAGCTACTCAAAGTGGAGAAAGACTTGTAGTGGAGCTCAAGTCTGGAGGTACAATGGAATTCCATTTCAAACAGAAGAAAGTGATCCCATCAATAATTGCTAATGTTACATCTGCGCAGACTCAAGGTAAATGTCCTTATTGCGGAACAAATGCTGGAAATGTACCAAGTTGTCCCAATTGTGGCGGTGTTATCGAAGGTGGCTCAGGAAGTGCACATGCACATGAAGGTAGGGGTTCTGGAGCTGGAGGCCCCGGTTCGATGACAATTCAATATACCGACCTAGATGGTGATGGTCAACCAGATTCGGTGACCGTACGAGGTGCTGGTGTACCAACAGGTTCTCAAGCAGGATTCTGTATGAATTGTGGAACACCTTATCCACATGGTGCAAGATTCTGTAACTCATGCGGACAGCAAATAAGATAGATTAACTAGCTTATGGGCTCTTTTTTTGAGCCCATCACTTTCTCTTTTTCACTTTGTAGTGAAACGTCATCTTCTTTTGCTCTATTGATGTCTACTGCTCTTTCTATTCCATCCGAATATCTGTACCCTCTAACAATTACAACTGGAACTCTTTCACCAGCCTGTCCCATTAATGGCTCAGCAAATGCAGCTAATTCATCAATCTGACATATAGTTGATCGTTTCAAGACCCTCCCATAGAGATCGTTCTTTCCCCTGTTATACTTGAATGCATTAATTCCCGAGCATCCAATAGCCACATTGACCAATCCCCTTCTCCATGGCCTGCCATGTGAGTCTGAGATTATAACAGCTAATTTCAATCCCGTTTCTCTTTCGAGTTTAGTACGCAGCTGTTCTGCGGAAAAGTCTGGATTTTTAGGCAATAGAACGTATTCACCTTCAGGTGCGTTGGACTTGTCAACTCCACTAAAGTTACAGATTAATCCAGATCGTGTTTCGGTAACCAGCACTCCCTCACTCTTGAATATCCCTGTTGACTCACGTAATGCTAGTTCCACATGAACTGGATCAAATGCATTTCTTTCAGCAATCTCCTCTGCTTGTTCAGTCACAATGACATCTGATGCTCGAACTAATCTTCCTTCAGATTTTGAAACAATCTTGGAAGCAATGATTATTACATCTTCATCTTCCAAGCTGATTCCCTCTCTCTTAGCAGACTCAAGGATTGTTGTAGACAAATCATCCCCTATGTTAATAGTGGGAATTGAACTTAATGCAATTGCAGAAACCCTCGTGAGACTCATAATTATGCTCCTGATATCGAGGTGTATTTCTCGGAAAAGTTTGTCCCTTTAGCTATTTATAACCGATAAGTTTAGAACACGTGTTCTAGCATTATATTAATCACTCTGCCAAATAATCTATGACTTCAAAAGTGCTTCAATTTATACAAAATCACAGAAAGAGGCGCTTTGAAGGGATTAGTGACAGAAATGATTAATATACATTAAGAGAAATCGGACTATTCAGCGCAGAATGCCGTTTCGAAGGGAAATCAGTCCTAACGAATTGACATAGGATGCATAATAGATCCCTAATTAGGAGTGAACAATATTGTCCGATAAGAAATCGAACTCAAATCCAACACCTGTCCCAGCCAAGGTGGAAACAGGGGACATCAAAGAAGGGACAATTGCCAAATTTATGAGAAAACGAACACAGCTTGTTGGATTTGAAACTGGTCTTAACAAACATACTCAATATGCAATCGAGTTCTTAGACAATGCAATTGATGCGCTTGAGAGCTGGTGGTGGAAGACGAAGAGACGTCCTCGCCTTCAAGACCAACTCGACCCTGCTGTTATTGCCGAAATCCGAGCCAAACTCGAAGAGGGTCAAATTGATACCATTGCCCTTAGTAAACAGCTTGAAAGAGATGTAAAGGCTGGAAAGGAAATAGAAATTTCGCAGAGACGAAAAGAAACCATTGATGAGAGAATAACGGAATTCAGAAAATTTGTGATGCCTTTGCGGTCATTGTTGTCAAAGAGAGAGCCAATAGTAGTTATGGAACTCAAGGAGGTACAGATGCCTGATTTAGTTTCGATTGATGATGAAGAAGGTTTCAAAGTATACGAGTTCACCTGTTTTGACACTGGTGTGGGAATGGTCCCAAATGACCTTGAGAAATTTGGCATCTATCTTGCATCCAGTAAATCTGAGAAACTAAGGCAGACCAGAGGAAGTCAAGGATTTGGGGCACCTTCAGCTTTCAGTGATGCTCAAAATACCACAGGAAAACCAATCTTCACGATATCGAAAAGGTTCAATTCGGATATGGCAACTGTAACCAACTTTTACACAACTACTGCAAACACAAAGGAACATGTTGGGGGACCAGTAAGCATGGACCTCCCATTTCACCATGGCACCTACATTAGATTATACTTTTTGAATATCCAATACCGACGAGGTTATGCAGACATCTACGCTGAAATGGCCTCACTTTTGAACTCTCACGTCACTATTATCTTCATTGACCCGTATGGCATAGTTCACATCCACCCTCGGAGAGTCAGTGCTTTCCCAGATGAACCGAAATACGCACAACCACATCCTGCAAGCATCAGGATTGGTGAGTTCCAAGATCTCTTACGAGAAACCAGAGAACCTGATCTCAGAAGCTTTCTGACCAAAGCATTTTGTCGACTCAGCACAAATAAAGCAAAGACAATTGTATCGAATGCTAGTAAGGATCTTAGAAGAAGGCACCTAGATGACCTTAAAATGACCACTCCTACCGACTCTCTTTCAAAAACTGAGGTCGAGCTTCTCTATAGATCTTTTTCAAGTGAGGATTATATTGCTCCTCCAACAGATACAGTGGTTCCTGTTGGTGAGGAAATATTTGAACAGACGATAAAGATGGCCTACAAACCTGACTTTGTTGCTGCAGTAACGCGAAAACCTACATCAGGAAAAGGTCTTTCTTTCGCCATTGAAGTTTGTATTGCTTATGGTGGCGAAATAAAACCTGCCTCTTCAGCACCAATGGTCCTTTGGAGGTTTGTAAATCGAGTACCAAAATTAAGAGATAACAGTGACTGTGCTACTTGGAAAGCAACAGCATCAGTAAATTGGAAGAACTATAAACTGCAGACTTTTGACAACGGAATTCCGCGTGGTCCTGTTATGGTATTCATTCATGTTGCTGGAGCATATGTTCATGTCATGTTCAAGGGGCAGAGCAAACAAGCGCTTGCAGAAGACGAAGTGCTTCTAAGAGAGATAAAACTCGCCCTTGAGGACGCAGGACGTAAATTTAGAAGATTCATCACACGACGTGAAACAGCACGAAGAAAAGCAAAGCGTGCTGGTATACTCGCCATGTATGCTGATCAATTTGCTCAGAGTCTCGTTTCGATTGCGAATGATGGCAAGAAGAAACCACTTTTCGATGCTGAAACAATTGCAAGTAAATTAAGGGACTCAATCACAGGTTTCGAAACTGTTGAAGACCAAGAAGAAACTGAAACCGACGCCTTCGGAACTGACCTTATTGCTGACATCCCTCTAGATGATGAAGAAGAAGTTATTGAGGAAGGTGAGCTTGAGTGAGTCGAAAGAAAACCAAGGAAAAGTCAGATACAATTCAAGCAACACTGAATGAGGTTGTTGAAGAACCCAATACAAAGAAGAGTGCCAAGGCAAAGTCAACGAAGAAGAAAACGAAGAAGCCAGACCGAAAATCAGAAAGCGTGAAGAAATCGAAACGCGAGTCAAAAAAAGGCTCTGAGAAGAAAGTAGCTCCTAAAAAGAAGACCGCGTCAAAGAAGAAGAAAAAAGAACCCAAACCAAAGAAAGAGGTTCCGATTGAATTACCAGAGAGTGCATTCAGTTTGACTGACCTTCCTGGTGTAGGACCCAAACTTCAAGAAAGGCTCATCAAAGCAAAATATGAGACTGTAGAAAAGATTTCTCGTGCAAGACCTCCTTCACTAGCAAAGAAAGTCGAAGGTCTTAGTCGAGCTGGAGCAAAGAAACTTACAGATGCTGCAAAGGACCTTGTAAAACGAAGTGCATCAGCTACTGCAGTAATAGAATCATCTGAAACTCAAGCAGTCACTCCAGAAGAGGAAGAAGTCAGTACTCCAAAACTCGCACTGACAGATGTTCCTGGTTTGGGATCTAAACTTGCACTTTCTATGGAGCGTGCTGGTTATGATTCTGTAGCTCGGTTGGCTCGAGCCTCACCTGAGAACGTTGCAAAGAAAGTAGGAGGTCTCAGTATTGCCAGAGCCGCATCAATTGTTAATGCTGCAAAAGATTTGGTTCGGGAACAGGAATTGGCTGAGCTGACTATAGAACCAACTCCTATACCTACGCCTACAACCTCGACAGAATCCATAACAACGCCAGAGAAGGAAGAACCAGTGATTGAAACGAAACCTCGGAAGAAACCTACAAAAGAGAAACCACCAAAGAAAGTTGTTCCAGATAGGAAAGCTCCTCCCTTAAAGAAACCCGCAAAGACACCCAAAGCACCACCAAAGAAGAAACCCAAGCCAGCTAGAAAGGAGTCAGGCATGCATGTCCCAGAAGCCATCAAGAAATTGGCTATTGACATGAAGGAAAACTGGACAGCTGCTGAGAAGCGAATTGAGGCTTCCAAAGATCCTAGTGAGAGCGCAGACTCCATTATTGAAACGGTTGAAGTTGTGAACCTTACCGCGGATGATACAACTGAGAGGATTATAGATACAGCAATTGATATTCTAAATGAAACCATGTTGACCGGTAGACCTGCATTTGATATTCCAAGCAGATCTGGTGACAACATAGTATGGGATGAAGTACGCGATTTACTCCTTCTAGGAATGCGTACAATATCTCGTCCATATCACTCACTTGCATCAGTTGTTGATGCAACGAGGACTGCACGCGTGATGGAGATTGTGTTTAACCTTCTCAAATCGAACTTGCATGCCACTAAAAGAGAAGTTTACTACAGTGATGTCAACCTATTTAGAGAACAGAAGTATAGCGATAAAATCATTGAGGATGTTGCATCAATGATTCAGACCACACGCGATAGTATTCATGTTGTGGCTTCTGCTCGTGGCTCTGCAATGGGTCGAGTCACTATTCGAGATGGTGGGGATCTTATTGATCTTACAAAGATGGGTACTGGTGGATGGGCTGTTACTCCCTTCTTGGATCAGCTTGAGATAGTCGAAAGTGATGCAGAGTTTATCATATTATCTGAGAAAGATGCTGCCGTTATGCGGCTAGCAGAAGCAAAATATTGGAACCGTCAACCATGCATAGTGATAACGGGTAAAGGTTCTGGAGACATCGCTACCAGAGCTTTTCTTAAGATGCTGGTTAAAGAACTCGAGATACCAGCTTTTGCACTTGTTGACTCTGATCCATATGGTCACTACATATATTCGGTCTTCCTCAGAGGAAGCAAAAGACTGAGTTATGAATTTCCGTTCATTGCTACACCTGAGCTGAAGCTTCTTGGTGTCCTGAGTCGTGATCTGGATGAATATAAGATTCCCAAGTCAGTAAGAATCCCAATGCAACCCACTGACATCAAAAGAGTCAAGGATATGCTGAAAGAACCATTTGTCAAGCGAAATAAACCATGGGTTGAAGATTTGGAACTAATGTTGAAGCTGAAGGAGAAGGCTGAGATTCAAGCATTTGCTAGCCACAGTTTTGAGTACCTTACTGATGAGTATCTTCCACGAAAGCTTGAGACTGGCGATTGGATTTAATCTACTATTAATTCTATGCCACAAGTGAGCTCTTATTACCTAATAAGCTCGAACTAAAATAACTATAGAGAATATTAGGGGATAGGATAGCTGTGATATCAAAAATTGGGACTGAAGTGATTGATAGTCACGCACACTTCTTTACATATAACACAATTAGACGATGGATAGAGAGCGGAGCTTCACTTGAGCGAATGCAGAATAGAGTCGCTTTCCAGACTGATATGCCAAAACTAACTATCCCTGATGAAACTTGGGACGCTGGTCAGATGTGGGCTGATGAATTAGACAAATATGGAATTACAGCTATCGGCATGATGATTGGAGAGGAGGTCTGGGACGAATTTAATGAGACTCGAAAGCGGTTCCCTGGGCGATTTCTTGGGTATGCTAATGTTAATCCTGCAGAGGAAAACGCAGTAGAAATAGTGAGGCGAGCTGGAAAGGATGGATTTCAAGGAATCAAATTATACCCTAGCTCTTGGGACTTTCATGTGTATGATGATCGATTATACCCAATCTTTGAAGAAGCCCTAAAACAAAAACTGTTGGTAATTCTTCATTTTGGTATTACTATAGGTACGCAGGCTAATCTTCGTTTTGGAAACCCTCTCGATATCCAAAAGCCCGCACTTGATTTTCCCGATTTGAACTTCATGATTGCACATTTTGGAGCTGGATTTTTCCGCGAGGTATTGATGCTTATGTATCAGACTCATAATGTTGTGATGGATACAAGCGGTAGTAACAACTGGATGAACTACCAAGAGGTGGATTTAACAATAACTAAAATCTTTGAACGCGCGCTGAAAGCGGGTGCATCTTGTAGAGTCATTTTTGGTACTGATTCCTCATTCTTTCCTCGTGGATTTAGATATAACATACTCGAAGAACAATATAATGCAGTCAAATCCCTACTACCCAAGTTCAATTATACACAAGAAGATATAGATTTGATTTTCAGAGATAATATTCTTCGACTCACAGGGTTTAAACCGAGGAGGGATTAGCACTCCTATGCCTTCCTGATTTTCTTTTCAAGACCTCTGAGCCTTTTGGAATCCTCGCCCTCTCTATATTTAGCTGCGGCCTCTTGATATTTGGCTAATGCATCCCTGGAACCTCCCTGCTTAGCGAATTGGTCTCCTTGTGTTTCCAAATCCTTGCCCCACTCAACATATGCTTCTCGAACTTTTTCTGAACAACGAGCTCGCTTCTTGACATCAGTGCTGAACATATAGAGTTCTCTCGCTTTCCTGAATTGTACAATCGCCCATTCGTACTCGTTGACTTTCATGTGGTTCTCGCCCTGATCGAAATGAAACTTAGCCATGGCATCATAACCAATATCAACTCTCTTTGTGCTCTCTGCAACACCCTTCTCATTTCTTGCTCTTTCAAAAAGCATCTTAGCAATCTCAAAGGACTCAATAGCTTTCTCGTGTTCGTTCTCACGAAGGAGTACTTCACCATGATCAATCCTTGCTTTACCCATGGCTTCAAAGACGTAATTTGGATACTCAAACTCATCTAAAGTAAGAGTAATACCGCAGTTCGGACATACGGGAGTTTCTAACTCTTGGATTGGACCTTTCAAATCAATCTTTGATGGTTTCCCAACGACTACATCAATGAACGTTTTTGTTGTAGTTCCTCTTCCTTCTGGGAATAGATGTTCGACAGCTTCTCTAGTTTCCTCGCGAAGCTCTTTTGGAGCTCCTTCAGGGAACAGATGCTCAAGAGCTTCTTCTGTTGTAACTGGAATCTCTTCGTCATAGACTCTAGGAGGTTCTATCTCTGTGAATGGCATTCCAACTTTGATTTCTTCGACACCCTCTTCCCATGACATGTCTGTACTCTTGCCTGCGATCTCCTCAGGTTCTTCACTAGGGGTTTCGATTGATACTTCTGACTCTAAATCAACAGAAGGTTCCTCAACGAATGAAACATCTTCTTGAACTGGTTCAGATTCAGCAGATGATAGTTCTCCATCATCCCAACCGAAGTCATCCTCCACTGGAGGTAATATTTCCGAATCTGCTGCAAGTGGCCCTTCAGTAGGAGTTTCATCTAAAGCAGATTCTTCTAAATCAGGTAACTTATCAGCTTCATCTAATATCTCAGATTCTTCAAGAGTTGGTTCTGGTGGAGCTGACGGTAAATCTTCGGGCACTTTGTTTCCACAACCTATACAGAATGTGGACCCTCTTCTGATGCGTTTCTCACAGGTGGGGCAAATTACTTGATCTTGCATTGCTGGACGACATTCCTATCGATAGATAGCTCTCTGGCTTCAAGATAGAAACTGAATTTCCACATAAGAACTGATTTAGTACAAAATCAATTGGATGCGTATCTTCAATCATGCTGGAACATAAATGTAGAAATAAGTAATCCAAGCAATCGCTATTCCAAGTGCTACACCAGCAATGGATTGCGTAAGAGAGTGCTGCTTCAAGGTGACTCTCGAGTAAATTACAAGTACCCAAATGATACACACTGTAAGAGCTAATGGACCATACACATAGATCAAGGCTGCACCAGGACCTCCAATCCCAGCTCCGTGAACCGATATCTTTGATTTCAAGCTTACAAGTAAAACTCCCAAAGTCACAGTGAAATATGTCGCAGCAAGCGTACTCATAATATGACAGCTCAATAATCCATAGACTGAGAAAGCAATGATATAGCACATCATTGAAAACAAAAAGAACTTAGTTCTACTCTCTCGTTTAGATACGTCCAAGTCCACATTTCCTTTCCAAGCTTCGAAGATAATAGGCGTTATGGGTAGAACAACCATTATAGCTATACAAATAATGATTGATGAAATGGGGTCAAGAATTGGTCCTAAGCTAATTGGTGATGATACTGAAAAAATTACTCCAACATACAGGTTAATGAGTGGAGCTGGCGTAAGTCTGGAAATTATACGTGAGATAGTTACTCGCCTTCCTTCCAATTCGAGAAGCTCATCATGATACTTCACTGGATTCACCGATAGCTTTCAGGATTTCACACCCAATCTTCAATCTTTTCTATAATTTGGTAATTGGAACCATTTTGGAAAATAAGATATCCTCTGTAGTTATATGGCAGCAAGCTTGTTCTTTGTCCATTTAACACCTTTCAGATAGAAGAACACCCAGAAACTGCTATGGATGTGTACAAAAACATGCCAGTGATGCCAGAGCGTGAAATATTCGAGAGGATTGTACAAAATATTACC
>JAEORI010000172.1 GCA_016840965.1 Candidatus Thorarchaeota archaeon
CGAAAAGGTGTTTCAGATCGGCTCATAGCTATGCCCATGGATAAGAAATCATAGAAATAAGCAAGCAGTTTCCAGTTTTGATTTATCATAATTCTTCCAAGTGTTAAATCAGCGAGAGAGAGTTGTTCAAATCCTTCGTCAAGTTCTTTCGGAGTTAAAAGATGGAGATGTAGATTCTCCTCCAGCCACAAGACCAATGAATCATGATTTAATTCTGATTCAGATAACACTCTCTTTCCCATTATTGAATCAGATGAAGCAAATAAATGACGCAAAGTTTCTTCATCTCCTCGTTTTTGGTCTCTAAGAACTGATTCAACAACTAGAGATGTTAACCCGCTTTTCACCTGAGCTTCTAAATCTGAGATTGCGGCCCGTAGGTCTCCTCCGGCACCTTCAACAATATCATCAAGGACTTCACTCGACACCTCAACATTGTTTTCTAATAATACCTGTTTCAATATCTTTTCAATATCGTCATTTTCTATATGTCCAAAAATGAACACTTGACAAACCTTCATCAAATCTTTGAGTCTAGGACTATTAGGATCATTAGCAGTCATCACAATTGGATGTACTGAGTCCTTGAGTACTTTCAGAATTGCTCCTACGCCTCCTCTATCACTAGTCCCGGACAGACCATCCACCTCATCCAACAAAATTAGTCTGGGTCTGCCGTCAAGGGTTTGTTGTGTAGCTGCTCTCCAAACTAGTGTTTCTATATTATCCTTGTTTCTTTTATCACTTGAATTAAACTCAACAAGTTCCATATCCAAATCATTAGCCATAGCCCCAATTGATGCAGTTTTCCCTGTGCCTGGCGGCCCAATTACAAGAGCAGCTTTTTTACTTGGTATTTTGGATATCCAAGAAACAATCCAAGCTTTCAGTGTCCTAATTGTTTCTTGATTTCCAACTAGTTGCTCAAGTTTTTTGGGACGATGCTTTTCAGGCCAAGGTAAACTTTCGTCAATCATTTAGGATCCCTACTACTAATTCACAATCCTATATGTGCTAAAAGCGCTGAAAGCTGAATTTCTCCGTCAGCTCCTTCAGATACACGAAACTCAATTTCTGCTGTCTGACTTAGTATTTCCAGACGTTTCTGATTTCCAAGACCAAGATTGTCTATCTCACGATGTATCTGTTTTACTAGGTCTACAGGTGAAATTCCCTGTTGATAAATTAGATTTCGTAGACTATCAAGTGATTGAATATATTTTCCTTCTTGAGCATCGTTAAGCATTTTTCTCACAGTTTCTGGGTCTGCTCTTCCAGAAATTGAATATACAATCTCATTAGTCACTTTCTGATTTGTTGATGATGCTGCCTGAAGAAGATTAATAGCAGCTCTCATATCTCCCTCTGCAAGATACAGAATTGCTTCAGTACCGGTGTTGAGAAGCTTTACTCCCTCCTTTTTAGCTATATACTCCAGCCTACCTATGATATCGTCATTACTAAGCCGCGAAAAACGGAATATGGCACACCTTGATTGAATTGGCGGAATTATCCTACTAGAATAATTACATATCAATATCATCCTACATGAAACCGCATATGATTCCATAGTACGTCTCAAAGCATGCTGAGCATCTGCTGTTAAGTGATCTGCTTCATCAAGAACCAGTATCTTAAATGGTGCATCGCCTGATGCCATTGTCCTTGCAAAGTTCTTTATTTGATTCCTTACGACATCGATTCCCCTCTCATCACTTGCATTCAGTTCCATAAAGTTACGTTCAAACGAGTCACCAAAGAGGTCTCTAGCCAAAGCCATTGCTGCAGTGGTTTTACTGGTCCCTGGTGGTCCTGAAAACAAGCAATGAGGTACAGCTCTTGTTTCTACAAATTTCTTCAGGCTCTCAATAATTGATTCTTGACCTATTATTTCACTTAAGGTTGGAGGCCGATATTTCTCAGTCCACAGGTCTAAATCCATTTGCATTTCCCACCAATATTGAAGTCATGATAATCTTCGGAGTCTACAAGATTCTGTGACGAATCTTTCACAGCGCTTTAAAAGATTCTCTGGCAGTAGAACTAATCTATTCAGATGAAATATGCAATTAATCACTCTGACTCGTTATCACAGAGCAAGGGCTTTATCTCAAAAAACAAAGGATGAGATGTGTGGGTTCTCATGAAGATTTGTAGTGAAGTAAAGGATGAAATGAATCGTTTTAAGATGATGTTTCTCAATGAAACCCGAGATTGCATAGTTCAAAAACCAATATCAGAGATTGTTGTTGGAGAGAGTAAACTGGGTCCTTTCAAGAAAGGTGATCGGGTTAATCTACCAAATTGGGTAATAGAACGATTGTTGAAACATGACATTGTTGATGTTGCACCAGAAGATGCATATGACTCATTAAGAAGGCTTCAGAATCTTTACCGAGAAGAAGAAAAACAACCTCACAAGCTTCAAACATTCCAACCATATCTCTATACTGCACTTAACAGGAAAGTTCTGCGACTACAAAGCGACAGAACATCTATAGACCCTAGAAAATACGACGAAATCGAAAAACTACAACGTATGATTCCCTTTTTAGTAGAAACTCGATTATCTAAGATACTTCGAGTCGCTAAATCAGGAGCATACCAAGAAAAGAGGAAACAAATGGCCTATGAAGAACGATGGTTATGCGAAGAGCTAATTGAAATGCTCTCAGGTTGGCGCCAAAATATTCTGGAATAGGTAATTAGAATTAGTGCCGTTAAATACAAATCAAGAAGAATTAGCAGTTGAATATCGATAGAAGACTATGCGTTCATGAACATTGAATTAAATGTCGAGGCTAGCAAAGATGTCCGATTATAATGAACAGGAAAGATTCGAGGAGTTTCTAAGAACATACAAAGATGAACAAGGAACCCTAACTTATTGGTCAAGAATCCAACAAATGTCAATTAATGATGAAATATCACTGACTATCGACTTCCAAGATTTGACAAGCTTCGATAACGTGTTCATGGCATTAGCATCAGAAGATCCTCTGAAGTTCCTAGAAATGGCTGATAACGCTCTGGTTTCAGTACTTCGTATTGAAGACCCGGATTACGTGAATAGCCTTGATGCTAGTCTTATAAAAACACGCTTTGTCAATTATCCTGAGCATGTAGCACTACGTGCTCTTCGGTCTCGTCATATTGGAAAACTGATACACATCAATGGAATTATGATGAGAGCTAGTGTAGTCAAGCCATTATTGGTCCAAGCAATGTTTCTCTGCAGAATCTGTCAGGCTGAAATACCACAACCTCAAGAAGAAGGAAGATACACAGAACCTGCTCTTTGTCCAGTTTGTACAAAGAAAACACCAATGCGTTTACTACCTCAAAAATCTCAATTCAAGGACTGGCAAAAAGTAAGAATCCAAGAGTCACCAGAAGAACTTCCTCCGGGTCAGATGCCTAGATCTGTTGATGTAATTTTAGAAGGTGATATTGTTGATATTTCCAGACCAGGTGAGTTAGTTAAGGTGACTGGAATACTTCAAACATCTCCTGATTTTTCAAGAAGAGGTGGCAAGCTGGCAACTTTCAATGTATTCATTGAAGCCAATGGTATTGAGATATCTGAAAAAGAGTATGAGCAACTTGAGATATCTGATGAGGACGAGAAACGAATAAAGGAGCTAGCTGAAGACCCATATGTTCACGAAAGAATACATGCATCAATAGCACCATCTATTCAAGGCCATGAACAAATCAAAGAATCAATTGCCCTTCTTCTTTTTGGAGGAGTTGGAAAAACATTACCTGATGGTACACGCCTTAGAGGTAAGTCAAACATTCTTATGATTGGAGACCCTGGAACTGGAAAAAGTCAGATTCTCAAGTTTGTAGCAGGACTTGCAGCAAGAGGTCTCTACACTTCCGGAAAAGGGACTACAGCTGCTGGACTGACTGCAGCTGTTGTTCATGACACTGAATCTGGTGCGATGACACTCGAGGCTGGAGCTTTGGTACTATCTGATCAAGGGATTGCATGCATAGACGAGTTTGATAAAATGGATCCCAATGACCGCACTGCAATACATGAAGCCATGGAACAGCATACAGTTAGTATTGCAAAAGCTGGAATTGTCGCAACTCTGAATGCAAGAACCTCTATTCTCGCAGCGGCTAACCCGACTCTTGGACGCTATGAATCTTCACTCTCTGTCCAAGACAACATAAGGCTACCATTCACTATTCTCTCAAGATTTGATTTGATATGGATTATGGTTGATACTGTAGAAGTGACAAGAGACCGTGAGCTGGCAAAATTCATTCTTGACATGCACCAGATGAGGAAGACACGGGATAAAGGTGCAACACCACCTATTGCTCCTGATTTTTTGAAGAAGTATATAGGATATGCCAACCGCTATGTTATTCCACAATTATCACCAGAAGCCGCAGAAGTCATTGAGAATTTCTATGTAGACCTTAGAAAGAGTGCCGAAGGTGGAGCTTCTCCAGTACCAATTACAGCTCGACAGCTAGAATCACTTGTTCGTTTGGCAGAAGCACGGGCTAGAATGGCATTACAGTCTAGAGTATCCAAAGAAGATGCTCAAGCAGCAATTCGGCTCATGGAAGAGTCTCTGCGTATGGTCGCTCTCGACAGAATAACTGGAAAAATAGATATCGACCGTCTAGTATCCAAAATGAGCGCATCACAACGAAGCTCATCAGACATCATCATCAAAGCTATTCGTGATATGGAGTCTGAAGGAACTTCAACTGTGAACAAAGATGCCTTGATTCAAAGAGCTGTTTCAATGGGCTTACCCCGTGAACGTGCTGAGGAAGTTATAGAGAAACTGTTAGCTGAGGGAATATTGTACAGTCCACGCGAGGGTAAAATCCGACATTCTCAGAGTTAATTAATTCAATCTCATATTGCTAGTATGTTGTGGAGAGGAGAAATATTCGACTGGACGAGCTAGACATCAATAAGAAAATAATCATGCATCTTCAAGGTCAAGGAATCTCAGAACTCTTTCCTCCTCAAGAAAATGCTTTCAGAACAGGAGTTCTTACTGGCGAGAATCTCGTTCTTGCAATACCCACAAGCTCAGGAAAGACTCTAGTCGCGGAAATTTGTATGCTCAAAACTATACTCGATGGACGAGGTAAAGCACTTTACCTTGTACCGCTAAAATCGCTTGCTCGTGAGAAATATACTGAGTTCAAGAAATATGCTTCGTTAGGTATTACAACCGCAATGTCGGTAAGTGACTACGACTCCCCCGGAAGGAACTTCCATGACGCAGATATTGTGATAGTGACAACAGAACGGGCTGATTCCTTAATTCGTCACAAGGTTGAATGGATCAATGATGTTGGAATTGTTGTTGCTGATGAAATTCATCTCATTAATGATTCAACGAGAGGCCCCACCCTTGAGATGGTATTAGCGAAACTCACTCAAATTGTAAAAAATATTCAAATTGTTGCACTAAGTGCGACTATCTCAAATTCTAATAATATTGCGGAATGGCTTCGCGCTAAACTCGTGACAGATACTTGGAGACCCGTACCATTAAGCGAAGGTGTCTATTTGGATGGACAAATTAATTTTTACAAAGATGGAAAAATCAAATCAAAGACCATCAGTAGGACCCGAAAAGATGAACTAGCAGATGTAGTTTGCGATACGCTTGATGATAATGGCCAGGTTCTTGTTTTTGTGTCAAGTCGTCGTTCAACTATCGCTGTTGCCAAGAAACTTGCGCCTTTTCTTCGCCGATATTTAACAAATGATGTTCTGCAACAGCTTTCTAAAGGAGCGTCTAAGATTGGTGGTTCTCCATCAGCACCCGAGGCTTCTAAAACACTTGCACGACTTATGGCAAATGGCGTTGCCTTTCATCATGCTGGTCTTGATAATAACGAACGCGCACTTGTTGAAGACTACTTTAAGGAAAATCTCTTGAAAGTAATTGTTGCTACTCCAACTCTTGCTGCTGGGGTAAATCTCCCTTCAAGACGTGTGATTATTCGTGACTACAGACGTTACGAACTGGATCGTGGAAGTTATCCAATTCCAATCCTGGAATATAAGCAGATGGCTGGACGTGCTGGTCGACCTAAGTATGATGAATATGGTGAAGCTGTTTTAATAGCACGAACTGAACCAGAATATGATTTTCTCATAGACAATTATACACTGTCAGAACCTGAAGAGATTACATCCAAGTTAGCCTCTCCACGTGCTGTTCGCATGCATCTTTTGGCTTCTATTGCAGCAGAAATGACGACAAACCGTGAAGAAATAGATTCACTGATTGGAAGTACATTTTTCTCACACCAATTTGACCAGTGGGAGATTAATCATCATATTACATCCGCCCTGGGCTTTCTTGAGGAAGGAGCTCTTATTGAAACCCGATCTGATGATTCCTATGTTGCGACACTGCTCGGAAAGAGAACTTCACAATTGTACATCGACCCACATACCGCAATATTGTTTCGTGATGTCTTATCTGAAACCGAAAATCACAGCATAATAGGTATTTTACATCTGATTTGTCATACACCTGATCAGCTGCTCACATATGTAACAAGCTCAGAAGCTGAGGAGTATGAAGCTGCTCTGGACGATTATCTTGACCAACTTATGGTCGAACCACCTGTTGAAGAAACTCCACGTAACTACTCAGAATTCCTAGCTGAGATGAAAACAGCATTATTACTTCAGGACTGGATCTCTGAAAAGACTGAGAAAGACATCACAGAAAAATACAATGTTGGCATGGGAGATGTCCATCGATTTGTTCAGTCTGCAGAATGGTTGGCATATGCAGCATCAGAAGTTTCCAGAATATCGAATGCACTTAGTCATATTACTTCTCTCAATAATCTGAAGCTTCGACTCCGTCATGGCGTACGTTCGGACATCTTAGAACTTGTAAATCTCAGAGGAATTGGTAGAGTAAGAGGCAGAATTCTGCATAATCATAAACTGATCAATCTGTCTGATTTATACAAGGTTCCTATTGATGAATTAGCCAGAATACCAACTATTGGCACATCTATAGCAGAATCGATTAAGAAACAGCTTGGTATTGACATTAAATTGACAACTACTGATACTGAAGATGTGGCTGATTATGATGATGACATAGACTTAATGCAAACACTGTTAGAAGACTTTGGTGACTAGGTTGTTACAAAAGGGAAGAGTCCGCGACAACCTTCTCTATTAGTTTCTCTGTATATTCAATTGCAACATTGCTTTCTTTGTACGTGTCATCAAATGATGTAACACCTATGCTTGCTAGCTCTTGAAGAAGATTCAATGAACACATACCCATGACTTCAAGATTGTATCCTCCTTCAAGGAAACATACAATTCTTCCATCTGAATACGAATTTGCCATTTCTTTTAGTCTAGAATTCATCATGGCGAAACCCGATGTAGTGAGTCCAAGATTAGTTAAGGGGTCCATGAAATGTCCATCATACCCAACAGACACAAGTATGAAATTCGGATTATACGAATCAGTGATAGGTTCAACCACGCTCGAAAAAGCACGATTATAAGAGGCATCTCCTGCTCCTGGATACATTGCTAGATTCACAGTATATCCCTCTCCTTCTCCTACCCCGACTTCATTCGGAAAACCAGACCCTGGAAATAACGTCCTCCCATCTTGATGGAGTCCTATGTATAACACATCTTTTGAAGAGTAAAAGCTCTGCTGTGTTCCATTACCATGGTGCGCGTCATAATCAACTATGAGTACCCGCTTGATTGCATATTTTTCCAAAAGATGTTTTGCGGCCACAGCTATATTATTGATAAAGCAAAAACCAAATGCTCGCTCGTATTCAGCATGATGACCTGGTGGTCTACACAAAACAAATCCATTTTCAGAATCCCCTCGCATTACTCTATCAACTGCTTCAATTCCTCCACCTGCAGCATATAACGCTGCATCATATGTATATGAATTGACAGAAGTATCCATCGTATACATACCCTCACCTATCTCTGATCTTGCTCTGATTCCCTCAAGATACTCCTTACTATGAATCTTATACAGCTCGTTTAAGGGAGCTTTTTCTGGAGTCAGGAGGTTTATTTTCTGATTATCTAACAAACCTGCAGATCTGATTGAATTTAACGCACTTCTTAGTCGTTGTGGGCTCTCTGGATGATTTGCAGACATGACATGCTCAACAAAGATATTGTGATATACTAAATCCGTAACCAACAACTCCATCTCCCGTCTTGATTACAACTAGTATACTGATTACGAAGGTACTGATAAGTCTGAATCTTCAATAGTACGAACTGGCAAAAAAGGAACACGTGTTCCAAAACATAATAATTCCAATCAACCAGTGGTAATGTTTATCTTTGGTCTGAAACACCGCACATGCAGTCATGAGTTATTTCTCCCTCTCATGGATTACGGGTCGGTAGTCTAGCTTGGTATGATTCTTGCTTGGGGCGACTGAGGAACTCGCGCCTTAGGTCACAGAATGCAAGAGACCGGGAGTTCAAACGATTTGGGATTTCCCCATCCGGAATATGTCTCCCCCGGCCCACCATTCCTATTACTGTCTGTTATCCGATATCCCACAAAGTTTCGTAAATAGGACCTGAAGGAGATAATGTGCTCTTCATCATCCTAATTTTTGTAACTGACATCGTTCCTGCCACCTCATCAACTAGATATCCTAAATTCCCAGCAATTTGTTTTGAATCCTTGACAAAACGAACCCTAGCAATTGTAGCATGAGGAGTGTATTCTCTCTTCTCTGGCTGATAGCCAATTTCAATTAATGAAGAGTCAATCTCGTTCTTTAGTTTTAGGACTTCTGATGCATTTTTAGTAACCCCAATCCAAATGATTCTCGGCTTCCGATTATTTGGAAATGATCCTACTCCTGCTATCTCAATCTCAAAGGGATCTATCTCAATTCGATTAAGACATGCTTTAATCTGTTCCAACCTATGCAGAGGAGTATCACCAAAGAACCGCAGAGTGAAATGGATATCTTCAGACCTTACAATTTTCATCTTAGCTGCAGTTAGATCTAATTTCTCCTGAATCTTTTGAATTTTGGACAATACTGATTGATTTTCAATATCGATGCTCAAAAAAGCTCTGACTACATCAGTCATATCTACACATCCTCACGTGATTGGTTATATCAAATCCCCAATATTACAGTGACGCTAGATGGTTCTAGGCGAATTCTTAAAGGACAATTGCAAGACGTGGTATAAGCGGCACCCATCAAATAAAGGGGTTTTCGAAATATAGCCGAGCTGAAAGGACTCTGGTGGGAAGAATGAAACTAGTAATTGTAACTGGTATGCCAGGCGCGGGAAAGAGTGGAGTTGCTCAAGCATTTCATGATGCTGGTATTCCGGTAATTGTGATGGGTGATGTGATACGTGAAGAAACCCGCAGACGGGGTCTTGAACCAAACCCAGAAAATACTAAGAAAGTCATGCTTGAACTTCGAGAAAAAAATGGTGCTGGTGCAGTTGCTCTATTCTGTATGGATGAATTGAAAAAACTTCGCTCAGAAATTGTCGTAATTGAGGGATGCAGAAGCATCGCTGAAATCAATGTTTTTGATGACTGTGCCGACTCTGTTGTATCTGTATGTGTTCATGCCTCTCCAAAAGCACGTTATACAAGACTACGCGAACGAAATCGTGAAGATGCACCTCCGAGTTGGGAAGTATTTAGAGAACGTGATATCAGAGAAATCTCAGTAGGTCTAGGAGGTGTAATAGCACTAAGTGACATTATGCTTGTAAATGAAGGCACACTGACTGATTTTCAAGAACAATCAAAAGAATTAGTCGAGAGGCTAGCATAAGTTGGAAGTTCTTTTAGTATGTCCAGTAAACCCTACAGAAGACATCAATAAAGTGACAAAAGCTCTTGAGAATCTTTTAGGCATAGATAATCTCATAAAAACAGACAATGACCATGCACAAGAAATCTACTTGTCCTATACAGATCGAAACATACTGAGTGTTATACGTCAATCTATTCATGAAACAAGAATTATTGATGCTGCCCGAAAACGATTAAAAACGAACTGGAATGGTACTTCAACAAAAATCTACTTTGATAAACAAGCAGCCTACACTAGGAAAACACGAATCATCGACGATGATGAAGAGCTACCACCTTTAGGCTGTATTGAAATTGTACTCTCTTTTGACTCTGAAACAGAATTTGAGGGATTTGTGAACTGGTTCACTCCTCGAACAAAAGATGGAAAGATTATCCACCACTAGACACTAAGCGTAAGTACTTCCCTTACCAATCCACTATGAACTCTAATCTGAAGAACCTGATTAACTGTAAGTCCCATACCCTCTGCCAAATCTTTGAGGTTCATCTCATGGCTTCCACAGATACAGACACACTCATCACGACGCCGTAAAATAGAATCAACCTTTCCGAAGAGCGCTTCAACAAGTTCAACAGCTTGAGCGCCTCTAGTTGAACTTGATCTTCCATAAGGGGGGTCAGTTACTATAGAGTCGCACACACTGACCGGTAAACTCCGAACATCTCCTTGAATAACATTGTAGTTATTACCAACCGAAGAAAGATTCACTTTGCTACCTTCTAGCAAACGCCAATTCAAATCAATTCCAACCGTTCTCGCACCTATGAATGATGCTTCACAGAGAATTCCGCCGCCTCCACAGAATGGGTCTAACACAACTTCGTTTGGTACTATACGGGCAAGATTGCACATTAATCTGGATAAAGTTGTATTCATCATACTAGGATGAAAGAAAGATTTTTGCCCAGGCTCTCTGCTTCTTAGCATTGGTCTTAGTTTTGAAGTAAAGGACTTACATACTCTAACATGCTCCCAAGAAAATATGACAAGAATACGAATTTTAGGATAATCAAGGTCAACTCTGGCGCCAACAGCTTGGCTGATATGTGCACCGAGACTGCTTTCAAGAGATAATCGTTCAGCTGCTGATGCTCCATCACCAGTTGATATTGTTCTCACAGAAAATGTATCATCTGAACCAATATTGTCTTTCAAAATGTCATCGGATAAGCTTTCAATCAAGTCATCTTGTACACCGGCTTCTGCAATCATAACTCCAGCTTCCTTGATTAATGCTGCTCGCTCAAGCAAAAATGGAATCATATTCCTTTGCGAATCAATTAATCCAATTCGCCTATCCCAATTGAGTAGTGCATCACTCTTTGATAAATGAATCAATGCATTTACTTCTGCTTTAGCAGCACTGATGTGCTCACCAGATACATAGACAAAATATGTGGTCAAAAACCCATCACTCGTATAGATTATCGCCGCCTGCAAAAATACGCTGCATCTCTCCGTATAACACATCGATTCCAGTCATATCTTTTGCAGAAACTGGCACAATAGCTGTTGCAGTATCTAATGATTCAAGCATCTCCATAATGGATCTTGAGTATTCTCTCCGTAGCCCCTCTGAAGAGGATTCAAGTGCTTCCTCAAGTAGATACAATTCAGATCCCCATTCCACAATCTCTTCTACTTCTCTCTCAGTTAGAATATCGGGTTTACTCAAGACATTCAACTGTGGAAGACCAAATCGAATACTGATTGAAATTCCAAGGAGTGTGGATGAGAGATATCCAGTAGGAGTTCGTGCTATATTGGAATCGAGTAAATAGAGAGAGAGAGCTGGGTCATCACCTCTTAGACTAGATACCATCAAAGGTCCAGAGTTACGATAAGCAAAAAGTTCCATCTGTCCTGGACAGTCTACAAGCACGTAGTCACGGTCTGTGTCAATAATTTCATCTCTCATATCGTTGACGCTACTAACAGCCATATCCAATGAAGCCACTAGAGCTCCATTCGGGCCCAACCCAAATGAGCTCATAATCTCACCATAGTCAACATATTCTCTGATGTCTGTATCACTCGTGTATGGAGGAGAATCCACGCCAGGATCAAGATTCACAACAGTCACACTCAAATCTGATCCTACCAACCACTTCTCAAGGGATGAAGTGAGTAATGACTTCCCTGAGCCAGCTGTGCCAACAATGAACGTGAAATACATCTAGAGTACCGACATGAATTGATAAATAAAGCTCTTTGAGTTCTTCGGTACGATATTAACTTTCTATAGACTCATTGTTTTCTAGTTAACCAGCTGCATTCAAATTGGCATCTACACAACTCTTATAGCGATTCTAAAGGGCTGACATATTATGGACAACAGTGAGGCTCTCCGAAGGCTAGCAGAGGCAATGGCTGGTGAGATATGCCTCGCAGAGAATGATCCTGGTGCTGTCATGCGACGATGGCGTGAAAGATTTCATATCTCACAGAAGAATCTTGCCAAGTATCTTAATGTATCACCTTCTGTCATAAGCGATTATGAGAGTGGTAGACGAAAATCACCTAGAGTTGAAACCATCAAACGGTTTGTTGAAGGCTTAATTGAGATGGATGCATCCGATGGTGGAAGGGTAGCTATGGCATTAGAGAAGTTAATTGCTCCTGAAATATCCTCAGATGCAATTCTTGACAGTCGCGAATTTGGATTTCCAATTCCCTCTCGATTGCTTGTAGAATATCTTAATTGTAAAGTCCTTACTCATAGAAATTTACTTGACAGGGATATCTATGGTTATACAGCCCTTGACAGTATCAAAGCCATCGTCAGTCTTACTCCGCAGCAGCTTCTCAGATTATATGGTGGGACAACTCAACGTGGAGCTATCCTCACAAATGTTACTACTGGACGTTCTCCAATGGTCGCAATAAAAGCCAGTCAGATCGGTACTTCTGCTGCAGTAAAGCCAGCCGTAGTGATACTTCAAGGAGTAAAAGAGTTAGACCCACTAGCCATCCGAATAGCTGATAGTATACATCTACCTTTATGTATATCAGAAATAAGTACTGCAGAGGAATTAGTACGAGAAATTCGGTCATTTGACCCTCAGATGTAATACTCGTAAAAGAAGGTGAAATATAATGGACTTCTCTATGGAAATCAATGATCCAATCCATGGTTTTATTGGTATTACTGAAACTGAGGCGAAAATCATCAATTCGCTACCCTATCAGAGATTACGGAGAATCAAGCAGCTCTCAGGCGGACATTTTGTTTATCCAACAGCAGAACATACTCGATTTGGCCATTGTATTGGTGTAATGCATCTTGCAGGACTCAGTGGTAGAAGGCTTCTGAGTCGAATGGGACTCGGAAATAAGCAGTTGCAAGAGGTAAGAATAGCTGGTCTTCTTCATGATATTGGTCATGGTCCTTTTAGCCATGTCTTTGAGGAAGTCCTTATAGAAAAACGAGGAATGAATCACGAGGATGTTACAGAGTGGATAATACTCAAGAGTGAGCTGGGTGATTTACTGGACAGTGATGGAATTCCAAAGAAAAGAATTGCTGACCTTGTTCGAGGTCGCCAAAAGACCAAGAAAGACGCCATCATTGCTGGAATTGTAGCCGGGCAAATAGACTCTGATAAAATGGACTATCTAATTCGAGACTCGTTTTATTGTGGAGTGAATTATGGGCTTGTAGATATTCACCGTTTGATTAATAGTATTGAAATCTCCGAGAATTATCAGATGCAATTTGACATTGCCGCTAGAGGTGCATTAGAATCATTTCTTGTAGCAAGATATGAAATGTTTCTCAATGTCTACTATCACAAAACAGTACGTAGTGTCGAAGTAATGCTCGTCAAGCTAATGGACGCAGCGGATAAAGTCCTTGAACTTACGAGTTTTACAGCCCCTGAAGAGTTTCTAAAATTAGATGATATGTCACTCATATCAAAAATCCGAACTATAAACCCTGCTGAATCAGAGGATGCCAAAGAAGCTGTAAAAATGGTCAATCTTCTTGATTCGCGTATCCTTTACAAATCCGCCTTTGAAAAGGTCATTCATACGCAAGATCGGTTTGTATCCAAAATACTTACAAAAAAGAAGGTACGCGAGAGCATCCAAGAAGAAATAGCAAATATCGCAGGAGTCAATTGCGATGAGGTGATTGTTGATGTACCTACTCTTCCGTCAGTACCATACAACCCTCATCAGCTTGATCCAATGGAGATAGGTATTTTTGAGGTGTTCGATGGAAAGAGAGTTTCTCATATTCTTTCAGATTATTCTAATATCGCAGAAATGATGAAAACATACCTTGACGTAATTCGAGTATATACATTCGATAAGAACCGCATAAAAGTAGGAAGAGCTGCACGTGAAGTCTTCCAAGAAGTTCCTGACACGGCATTAATCCACATGTAACTTCTTTTTTCAAATAGATGGTGTCTAGTTGTGCTTTCAACTTACAAATGCATCATGTAAATTCTCTCATTCTGTGTGGTGGTTATATAGTCACGATATGGATTCTAAATTGAACCCAACCGTCCGTCCGGAGCTGAGGACTTGAGCGATGAATTGACTGAAACCCTTCAGAATATTAAGACCATTACCGGCGTTGAGAATGTCGTCCTAATTCAAAAAGATGGGCTTCCTGTGGCAAGCGCAGGAGTATGGTTTAGTAAAGATGAGGTATTTGCTGTAGCGTCCTCTACCTGTGCAATCTTTGGTGTAGCCAAGCTCATACATGGAGATTTTAAGTACCTTCTAATGGAGTCCGATACATCCAAGGTCTTCCTTGCTTCATTACCAAATGACCCTGACTATTTCTTAACAGTGACAACCGCACCTCGTGTTAATCGAGCAGCATTATTCATTGAGATGAAAGACAGTCTCTCCAGACTGTCTTTCCTTCTTAGACAGCATGTTGATGGAAGACTTCCTCCACTTCGATCGTATAGCCTTGATGAAACTCAAAAAGTACTTCGTGGATTCGCTGTAGCCGAAGGTCGCGGTACGAGCTATGGCCTCTCGCGATCTATGATTTCACTTGATCGATCCCAAGCACTCAGTCTTAGAGCTCTCCTACGTCAAGTACATGACTGTATCCCTAACATCGGGTCGGTCTTCCTATCCTTAAGTGGTGGAGTCCGAGTTTCATTAGAAGGATTCACCAATGACCGACTAGCTGCAATGTCTTTCGCACTTCATGACGCATCAGAACGAGTAGTACGCACACTTCGGAACAGCTCACTCCAAACTGTTCTATGCGAAACGGATGAAACACGCCACTTCATCTATGCTGTTCCAAATGGTGTGTTTAGTTTATGGGTGGATAAAGATAGTCAGAAGCTTGGTCTGATGAGGCTTTTATTGAAACATTATATTGATGAAATAAGACGGGTCCTAGCCGCTGCAGCATCAGTGAAACCTGCAGTACCTGATGATTTGAAAGAGCTGCTCTTGTCAGGAGGATCTGACAGCGGCTTGATGTTAACGAGGAGAGAACCATGACATATTCAATCATGAAACTAATTGAGCTGATGGATGATCAATTTCCACTCCTGTTAAACACATTATTAGAACGTATGCCAGTAATTGTAGCAGGTGAGGATATCGAGTTAGTTGATGATATCACAGAAAGTCTGACCACTCTATGTGCTCATCGGCACAAACTGGTATTTTGGCGTGATTTCACATCTGAATCAGAGATTCTAGCAGTATGGGAAGAAGAAAAACACAATCACGAAGTCAGCAGAACTATTGTATGTGGTCTATCAGGAAATCTTCGACTCGCCATGGATAGAATGTCACATTTTGCAGGCTGGATTCTTGCAGTGCCTTTAGGTTTTACAGTACTAGGAGTGCATGTAACTGAGAATACACTTCAAGACGTTACTACTCACATTCTCAAAAATTCAGGCAACTGCGGAATTTTAAGAGTTAGTTCGCCTTCATCTATAACCTTCTCACTTGTCAGACCTACTAATAGTAGTCTTGAAGTTGAGAAAAAAATTGTGAACAAAATTTTGGTCCGAAAGAAACAATCGCTAGAACGGATTAGACGTCTTCTTACGAAATCACTCCGTGGTCTTAATGTATCAAACCATATTCTTACAGCAGTTCTCAAACGTGATGATGAGTCTGAGAACCTCACGCAGGATGTTTTCGAAGAGGAAATTAATAATTATGTTCACGCAGCCCGTAGGGCAGTTACCTTGTTATCGCGCATTCGATTGGCAAGAGAGCTCGGAGCATCTTCTACTTTAACGGAAAGAAATCTCTATGAAGCAATCGGATGGGATGGAGGAGAACTACCTGATTTGATTCAATTCATTAGAGCTGAATGGCATGAAGATTTCTCTGATTGTGTGAAGAGCGGAGCCTTGTCGGGTCTAGGAGCATGGGTAGACAGTATGTGGGGAACATGACTGGAGGTTAATGAATGATAATCGATTATGGGAATCGTACAGTGGGACTCAAAATAGTCTTTTTTGGACCTGCGATGAGTGGAAAAACAACTTCGATTCGATGGTTATTTTCAACACTAGACTACGCAGAGAAATTGACTTCAATAGAAAACACTGTGGGACGAACGATGTTTTGTGACTTTGGCACTATACCTTTTTCATTGAGTAATAGCTGGACAATAAATGCACATATATGGTCTGCTACAGGTCAAGATTTCTATAGATCGACACGAGAGGTAGTACTAGTTGGAGCTGATGGAGTGATTTTTGTTGCAGACTCTCAAAAGCCTCTTCTAGATGAGAATCTTGCAAGCTGGAACGAGCTAATGTCAATGATTGAGGAGGAAGAACGACCTCTTCCATTAATTGTGTGTCTTAACAAACAAGACCTTCCAAACGCAATCCAGGAAGAACAACTCAGAATGCATTTGAGAATACCGTCATCTGTACCCATCTTTAGAAGTGTAGCACGGGAAGGTCATAATATCATGGAAGCTTTCCAATATCTTTTCCAAAACGCTATGCGTGCAAGCATTCTTGCTCAGCCAATATCATGAGCGCGGAACTGGTTGCATAGGAATTACCGAGCAAACCATTTATACGACTAGATATGACTTTAATCGCAGTTCTAGGCTTGGAGAATATATGTTTCCCCAATATTATTTCTGAGGCTGTTGATGTTGGATTCTATACAAAGAAAACCAAATTTTGTATTCATTACAGGTGGTGTTCTTTCTGGTATTGGAAAAGGAGTCACCACAGCTTCTATTGCAAAACTATTCCAATTTCGTGGGTTCAACATTCGAATAATCAAGATTGATCCATATCTCAACATTGACCCTGGCACATTAAATCCTATCGAACATGGCGAGGTTTTTGTAACAGACCAAACTTGGAATTTCCAACCAGTTGATAATTCTAAATTTAGAATATCTGAGATTGACTTGGATTTCGGGACTTATGAACGATTCACTGGATTGGAGGTTCATCCATCTCAGAACATCACATCAGGACAGGTATACCTCTCAGTCATCCTTGAAGAGAGAAAAGGTGGTTTTCTTGGACACACAGTTCAAATCATCCCTCACATAACAGACAGAATTAAACAAAGGATTTGGGAGGTAGTGAAAAAGGAACCAATACCGGATATTCTTCTTGTAGAAATTGGTGGTACTGTAGGCGATATTGAAGCAATGCCATTTCTTGAGGCTGTCAGACAACTTGTTCATGAGCTAGGTCGTGGTCGTACTGCTGTTGTACATGTCACCTTAGTACCCTATATCAAAACTGTAGGAGAGTTCAAGACTAAACCAACCCAGCACAGTGTTCGGACTCTTCAAAGTCTAGGTCTCCAGCCTGATGTCACCATTTGCAGAGCTGAGCGAAAACTCCCAGATTCTGTGAAGGAAAAAATCGCTCTGTTCTGTAATGTTCCAAAAGAACGTGTCATTTCGAATCCAGATATTCCTGTAGTTTACCAACTTCCACTATTATTTGAGGATGAAAATCTTGGAAACATACTTGTTGAATACTTTGGGATGGAATCAAGAAAGCCCGATATAGAATCTTGGTCTAGAATAATCCGTGCCTTTGACGAAGCATCTGAAACAGTAACAATTGCAATGCCCGGGAAATATACCACACTTGGCGACTCCTACAAGAGTATCAATCAAGCGCTAGCAGATGCTGCAGCTGCCTGTGGCGCTAAAGTTGAGATAAAATGGATTGAAACGGAGGAGCGGAGTACTGAAGAATGTTTCACTAGTGATCTATCAGATGTAGATGGGGTGCTTCTAACTCCTGGTTTCGGGGAACGTGGTGTTGAAGGTATGATTTGTGCAGCTGCAATCGCCTTGAAATCCAGCATTCCTCTCTTGGGCATCTGCTATGGTGCTCAACTCTCTACGGTTGCATTTGCTAGAGTTGTTATGGGTTGGAAAGGAGCTCATACAACAGAAGTTGACATTGATAGTCTATATCCTGTTGTTGATTTGATGGATGAACAGAAGCTTACAGAAGATAAGGGTGGAACAATGCGTCTTGGAAGTCATGATGTTCACATTATAGAAGGCACTTTATTACACAAAATCTATGGCACAGACAAGGTCCGTGAGCGATTTCGTCATAGGTATCATTTGATTGAACGTTATCTGACCAAGATGCGCGAAAAAGGTCTGAGGATTTCAGCTTTTGATTCCACTAAGAAAATAATCAATGCAATTGAGCTCGCTGATCATCCTTTTTGGATTGGAGTACAATACCATCCAGAGTTCAGGTCTCGACCTGATAATCCTCATCCTCTTTACTTGGGTCTAATAAGGGCTGCAATTGAATACAAAAAGATGAGAGTGAAGAAATAGTGGAAAGAACCCTCGATAAACTACTATCGAAATTGGTTGAAGAAATTGAGCACATCGAGGTAACAAGAGAAGGATTTGGGGAAGTTCTCAGAAATATCAGAAACCAAATCGATTTGAGTAGGTTTCCAGGAATTGCAGCAAATATTATCGATAAGCAGCTGTATACAAAGATAGAACCTACTAGTCTTTCAGGTCTTCGAATAGCTGGAATAGATGGAGGTTTAGTCCGGAAACGCTTCAGGTCAATGGATCTAGTTTTGACAAGGGGTGTTGCGGTTGTATTTCAATTTGGTGCGGAAGAAGGTCCCACTGTTGATTTCTACCCTGATGCTTTTCCCGAACCGAAAATCAGTCCATTACTTCTAACATTGTCTGCGATAGAGCTAGAACAGCTCGCCTCACTAGAACGGATTGCCGCAGAACTTAGAGTTGCTTTGTCAATTCTTGAGGAATACCATACAGATTTAGTTCTTCTCGACGGTTCGTTATTTTATCATCCTCGAGACCGTCCTCAAGCTGGATCTATCGTGTACGAAAAGTTTCAAGAGATTCTGTCATTGTATAAACAACTCTATCATAAGGCTCGGAAAAAAGGGACAACCTTAGTAGGCATAATCAAAGATAGCAAATCAACACGAGTCGCAACTATAATGGGTGAGATACTCCCACACATAGTTCGAAAACCTGCCATTTTTGAGATGATGCAAGGTGTTGATTATAGATGGCTACTCAAGATATCAAGAGACTGTGATCTACTTGATACATTCCTTGAACAAGGAGAGCGGTCTTTTGTCTTCCGATACTCATCAGAACTACTTCACAATACAAACTCAATGATTGACACTTCTGCAAACTGGGCTTCATCAATCTGGGTCACTTATCTGAAAACAGCAAGAGATGATTTGCCAATAAGAGTAGAGTTTCTTTCAGCTGGAGATGATGAAACAATCACTGAGAGATTAGACAAGGCTCTGTCAGCAATACTTCCACTTTCATCACAACATCCCGAATATGGTATTCCTACTCCAATTCTTGAAGCTGATGCTCGTGCAAAGATAAATGCAAATGAAACTCGTCTAATTATTGAGCGGCTAATGGCACTTTCTGGGCTTACTTACATGACACTTGAAAAAAGACGCTCAAGAAACCCGTTTGGAGGCTAACCAATGACTGAATTCTCACCAACTTCGCGACTAGGAACTGTTGTATCAACCGACTCTGGTCCCAATGTTATGGACTTCTCTTTTGTGCTTGAGGGCGGTTCTCGAGAGATTATTGCCCGACGTGGCGAGTTTGTATCAGTTGTCACTGATGAGGGAACAGTGATAGCAAGACTCCAAAATCTTGTTCGTACAAACCGATATTATCAACATGCTGAAGCAGTTCGCGAATACCAGTCAAGAGGTGAACCATTAAGATCGATATTTCCAACAGACCGCTGGCAATATACAGTTGCAATGGCTCGTGTATTAGGTCTATGGAGTAATGGTCACACAATCAGACCATATTTTGCAGTGTCTCCTGGAGCTGTTGTTAGACGTGTTGATGAGGATGTTCTTGCATCATTTCTGAAACTTGATTTAGAAAAAGGTCTTCATCTTGGCCAATTATCATATCAGAACCTTGCATTTTCACCGTCCATAGACCGGCTATTATCTAAACATCTAGCGATTCTTGCGATGAGTGGTGCAGGAAAATCTTACTTTGTATCTGTTCTCTTAGAAGAGTTACTATCCCGTCCAAAAGAAAGAGGTCGTCTATCTGTTGTTGTTATTGACGTACACGGAGAGTACACTTATCTGAAAGACATCACTCCAGAAGTTCTTGGGCTTTCTAAGGGTCAGTTTGAAGTTGAGCATATAAGAGGATCATACTTCCAAATTCCTGTTCAGACGCTCTCCGCTGAAGCGATTGGAGCTCTTGTTTCCGACATGAGTTCGATTCAGATTCGCGACCTACGTCGAGTTGTATCTGAGATAAAAGACACAATGAAGGAAGGATATACCCTACCAGATATTGTTGAGTATGTACAACACGATGAAAAAATAAGTAAAAACACACGTGAAGCTCTCACCGGCTGGCTGATTAATCTAGATGAAACGGGTCTCTTTGGAAAAGAAGCTGTCCCAAATATCAAAAATATTGTGAAACCCGGCAGAATTACACTAGTCGACCTCAGCGATTTCATCAGTCTCAAGAAGAAGCAAATAATCGTTTCTCACTTAGCTAACGAACTACTTCATTTAAGGAGACGCGAAGCAATTCCGCCATTCCTGCTGGTTCTTGAAGAAGCTCATCAGTTTTGTCCCGAAAGTAGACATGAACTCGCACTCCCCAAAAGTCGCATAGAAACTATTGCACGAGAAGGGCGGAAGTTCTATGCACTTCTTTGCCTAATATCACAGAGACCTGTGAAACTCTCAACTACTGTTCTAAGTCAGTGTAGCAATCAAGCAATTTTTAGATGCACGAATCCTTATGATTTAGAACACATTGGAAAATCAAGTGAAGGAATTGATCGATCATCACTTGATGCGATTACGACCCTAGAAATTGGAGAGTCGCTTTTTGTTGGTGAAACCGTGTCAGTTCCCACATTTGTTAAGATACGACAAAGAAAATACGAGCCAGCTGGCATATTCAAAAGTCTTTCTGAGGCTGTGAAGAAATCTGATAAATGATGTATCTCCTAACAACCCTGATAAGATGAAAGAATGGTGTTCCACTTGGACTCGATAAGAAATGAAGTGGGGAATCTGTAAAGATGTCAGATGAAAATCTAAACGAGATTAAACAACTTATCGATTCAATGCAATCAAATCTTGTTGAGCTTTTTGATCAGCTTCGTGAGCTGCGTAATCGCCTGAATCTTGTTTCCAATATAGTTTCAGAAACCTCCCCTTCAATTCTACCTCTCTTCTCGGAAATCAAAACACCAAATTCAGAGGCTGACTCAACTCCTAACTCAGAAGATAAGGAAACTCCTATCCTCGTTCCTGAAGAGGAAGTACCCCCAGATATTATGATAGATGACGATACGGAAGCTGCAAACAATGCCAAAGTAAATCGAGTTCTCGATCCAATCTCCCACGAACTACGCACTGGAGAGGCTCCCGCAGAGATAATTTATGAATACCTCCAAGCTGCAAGAGAATATCTAATTGATGACGATGAAGAACCTCAAAAAGGGAAAGTTGCGAGAGACATGGATATAGTTCTTAATTTCTTGAAAGCTCGCGGAAAGAGAACAATTCGTCCTGATGAACGTGATAATATTCTAAAAAGAATTCGTCGTTGGAAAGCTCATCTAGCTATCTGATTTAGCTCTCCAACAGACTTACTACATGATTGTTGCGATTGATTGAAAGATCTACTCTAAGTCTATGATGATACGTTTGACCTTGGTCCATGAAATCTTTTTGAGACCGTGCTGACCTGGTTCATACCTACACTCCAGTAAATCGGCATCTTTCAAGATCTTAATCTGGGCGCTGGCATTGGCTTCGGTTCCGCCGAGGTGTCTAGCCACTCGTGTCACGTCTTTTTCTCCCTGAAGCAAAATCTTCAGTACCTTTAGCCGAGTTCCTGATGAAAG
>JAEORI010000173.1 GCA_016840965.1 Candidatus Thorarchaeota archaeon
ATGCAGTACGAGAGAGTGGTGTCAAAGAAGGACTATGTCTTGTGAATGCCATGCATATCACAGCTAGTGTCTTCATCAATGATAATGAGAATGGACTGCACGATGACTACAAACAGTGGCTCGAGGAACTCGCCCCTCACGACCCCATCAGCCGTTACAAACACAACCGGACTGGCGAGGACAATGGAGATGCGCATCATAAGCGGCAAATCATGGGCCGAGAAGTTGTAGTTGCTGTTACTAGTGGTCGTCTTGATCTTGGACCTTGGGAGGCAATTTTCTATGGTGAGTTTGACGGTCATCGCCCGAAGCGAGTTCTCATCAAAATCATAGGAGAGTAGACAAAAAGACTACCACAATGGTGAGTCTTTTGAGGCACAGATAGATGGATTTCAGTATTAATTTGATGCAAGAACCCCTAGAGGCGCATGAACATGCCATCACGAGAGGATGAACAGCGAACCACTGGTTTCGAGCGAAAAAAAGAACAAGCGCGAAAACGAGCGAAGGCAGTTCGTGAAAGTGCAATCATCGCCAGACGCAGGAAGGAACGCTCGCTAACTCCTGGGGTCAAAGTCATAGGAAGCACCATCTTGGAAAAAGGCGAAGGAAATGTTGAGTCTGATATAAGAGATGAGCTCAGACAAACTGTGTTAGCATATCTCCTAAAAAGGGGTGGTTTTCAAATCACTGAAGAACGAAAAATTGACAAGATTTCCAAGAAACCTGACAGCAAAGATGTCATGGAAACTCAGATTGCCAAAATCATGGGGCTTCACGAACAATGGGGATTGGATCGCAAGTTCATATCAAAGTCAATTTTTGCGCATCGTTTCGAAAATGGGACTATCTTTGAGCACAGTCTGGTAAGTTATGGGGGATATGTGAGTCGTACTTACTATGTAGTTGAAGGTAACGAATTCATCGCGATTGCGCAACATAACTTTAGAAAAAAAACCGATTAAATGTGATCCAAGTTGTCTGAATTATCAGTGTGGTTGAAATATCTGCTCCCTCTCTTCAGACAGGAGAACTTACTATACTACACGCTCCCTGATTATAAACTCTCAAACTTCGCCCTTTGAATGCACCAACCAGAGTAAGGTTCGCTCGTTGGGCAAACTTCACACCTGCATCTGTAGATACTGCAAACGACACTAATAATGGAATAGAGGTCCATGCGCATTTACTGACTATATCTGCAGTAAGGCGTCCAGAAGTAAAGACCAAACATTCCGTGAGGTCAAAGCCCTGCATTACAGCTCTTCCTATTGTCTTGTCTACTGCATTGTGCCGTCCTAAATCCTCTGCAAAGACATACTCATCATTGGCATGATTGTGAATTAGTGCTCCATGGAAGGCTCCAGTTTTTTTCCTACCAATCTGCAAGTCACGAAGCTTTTCTGCTATCTCAAAAAGCAATTCAAGTTCAATTCCCATGGTTTTTTCAATCACTGGAACTCCCTCTGCGGTTCTGAGTTCTCTCAATACCTCTGGAGCACTGCATTCAGTTCCAATGAATCGTCGAATCTGTGAGAAACCTCTCTGTGTTTCTACTGACGCCTCCTCTCTGGTCTTGATGAAGCACCGATGGTTAGAGTATCTTACCTCGCTGATGTTTTCGAACGAGCTGACTATTCCAGTAGAGAGCAGGTATCCGATTGCGAGTTCCTTTTCCATTTCCGGACTGCAGACAAAAGCGGCAATGAACTCTTTATTCAGTCTGACTTCCAGAACTGTTTCAATAGCTATGAAGTCCTCCTCACTGATTGTTTCATCACTTGTCAGTCTTAGGGTTGGTAGAGATCTATATGGTCGCACGATGAATCCCAAGTTTGGATGACTCAAGCTCATAAAAGACTTCATGGAAAGTAGATAAAATGCTTGATAACAACGATATCGTTCACTACTTCTTCCTATAGAGGATGACAGCCGCTACAATAGCGACAATAAACCCACCTGCCAGAAGATAGGCGCCTATTCCTGTGAAATAGCTGGCCAGCGTAAGTCTGTACTCGAAATTCGGGAAGCCATCGCTGTTGAAAAATACAAGTTGATAGTTGCTGAGAACACCGTCAGACTTTCGGAACGTAGCTGTTTCTTCACGGCTTATATTCTGGGATTCAAGAAAATAATTAATTGCAGTCCACGTCCATGATGTCGCGGTTTCTGTGGTGTTGATAGAATCGAAAAGGAAAGAGTCCGCGACGTATTTTTTCAACAAAGATGACCACAGAATCCAATTGCCCACAGGCACAATCATCTGAGGCAGTCCGCTACTACGGACTTCAGTAGCGAGTTCAAAAGTCGGGGTCACATTAAAACCATGATAGCTTTGTATTTCTGTAATGTCATCTGGAATTTCAGGAAGTGACTCTACCACAATATCAAAATCAAAATCAACGTTCTCCTGGTGAAAATGATATGCAAACCGGTCTCCTACCTCGACACCCCACTCTAGACCCTGATTTGTCACCGCAGAACCTGCTATCGGAAGTAAACCCGTCAACAAAAGCAAAACCAAGATTGATACTGTTGCTCTATTCAATTTCCTACTCGCTACCAATGATAAGAGTACACCAAATCGATATAGGTCATGTGGTTTCACTGGAAAAGAGATAAAAAAGAACAGAAGTTCAAACCCGAATTATCTTCAAATCTCCTTCTTGTTTACAAGACATAGACCATATGCATATCTCGTGCTTTACTTATCCTAAAATTGGCGGTTTCAGTTGTACAAGTTTGCTGATAAAAAGAATCGTGAAGATGTGATTGCTCTTAGATGGCCAAAAGCTTGTTTGTCTTGCGGAAAAGATGTACCTAAGAGCACTCATCCGCGTCACGCAATCTTAGGTTTATTTCATGTTGATAAGAAGACCACTCGTAGTGATAAAAGGCATACTCAGGTCTTAGTGAAACTTCCTGGTCTTTTCTACATGTGCGAAGAATGTAAAGTGGTGATTGATAATGCAGTCAAGAACCCACCGAGAGGATTAGAGAAACTTGTGAATGCACTCAAAGAGAATCCTTGGATGGAGTTCATTGAGGTAGAGAAATCTGGACATATCAAGATACACGATGGGCTATTCAAAGAGAAACTCCAAGATGAGAATCCTGAAGCATGGTTCAAATCCCAAAAAAGCCCCATGACTGCATTGAAACGTGCTATAGGGGGTCCGTGAGTGACCAATAGTATTGAAGGTCTCCAACACTCAGCAATTAAGAAATTCGAGATTGCTCGCCAATATCTTCTACCAAATGAAAGGGTTCTCATTGCATGCGAAACTCGGAATGGTTTCTTGGTTTTATCGAATCGGCGAATTGTCTTCCTCCAGGGGTGGCGCAAGTCTGAATATCGAATCGAAAGAGCAATTCCCTATGATTGCATCCGTCGACTTGGACCGAAAAACTCGGACAGATTCGAGGGTTCAGCCATTGTTTTAGATCCGTACGGACGTCAAACTCGAGAATCCAGTTCGTTTGAGGTCATTGCACCGAGAGGAGCCCGTGGGTCTAGCAAAATAGATGTCAATGGACACTTCCAATCTGTAATGAGCTGCTGTTCTGAAGTCATAGACGAGATTCGCAACTCTAATGACTTTGCGAGAGGATGTTCATCACCGCCTGACTACTCTTACCTAAAGCTGATGCCTGAGAGTCTGACGCACAATGCAGTTCTTGACTTGAACACAATTCTAAGAGACCAACCAATCCACAATGAGCTTGTTCACGAAGCAGTGAAGTTCCTTGGAGATGATCCTATCCTCCTTGAGGAATCTCTTCGAGCTGGTAGTGATGATACGAATGGTATTCTATTTGCTGCGGGGTCGAAAGGTTATTACTGGATTCAAGGCAGAAAGCAGGGTCGTTTCATGTCCAATGTGATTGTTGACACAGTTGAGTGGGAGAATGTTCGATGTTTCGCATATCTCTGGCATTCAGACCGCTCAGTAATCTATGCCACTTATTCACTCACAAGAGATGGAAAAGAAGCAACTATTGAGTATCAATGGAACCTATCAAAATACGAGGACACATTTCAGTATCCATGGTTATTGCAACAATGGAATGGACCCTGGATTTTGGGAGACATTTCATACAAATATTCGGGGAAACCCCTTCTTGCATTCTATCACTGAGCCTGATTGCTATTGCTTTGTTGTATTCCTTTCTTGGATTTGTAAATAGAGTTCCAGCATACCTTATTTGAGAAACCTATGAAAATGCAAAAATCCCTAATCCGATGACTAAAAGCACCATCAGAAATCCAATCAGAAACATCCAATCGTATCTCTGTGAGATTGTGAACATCTTCCTTTTATAGAATTCAAACTCAAACTCATTGAATTCACCCGCTTCTTTCAATTTTGTTGAGAGTTCTCTCCGTGCAGTTTCGTTTTGCTTTCTTCCTATGTTCCACATTGCAGAGTATACAATTCCTGTGAAAATCAGAGAACTGTATCCAAACATATTGGAAATCCAAGCTCCAAACAAAATCGGTATCATCATTATCAACCCAAAGAAGAAGGCAATCAGGTATATAGCTCTTCTCTTGGTACTCAACTCGCTGTAGAAATGAAGTGACCCTCTCACTAATAGTCCAGTACCATAACGCCTTGCTGCAGCTTCACTTACATCTCTGCAGTAGATATAGAGTGTTTCATCTTCTACAAAGTCATATGCCCACCGGCAGTGTGCATATTCAGTTTCAGAGTAACCCGCC
>JAEORI010000174.1 GCA_016840965.1 Candidatus Thorarchaeota archaeon
ACCGTGTTATTGTTGTATGATCAACTTTCATTCTGAACGCGGCCAATTGTAAGATGCGAGTACATTGATGAAACTAAAGCAGTACCAGCAAAGACTGAGAGAATTGCAGGAATTCCCCACCCAATACTTAGAAGCAATGCTGTACCAAATGATCCAACCGCGATTGCAGTATCTCCTCCTGCAGAATACATAGCCATGCCTTTGGCTTCGGATGCAGTAGAGATGAAGGAAACATAGGAGTTGAGAGCAATGTTTGCTGCTGCGAGTCCTAGACCCACAATGAAAGCTGACATGATATAACCAACAACCCCTTTGAACAAGACGAGCAGAATAACTCCGCATACAACGAGTAGAGCTCCTATTGTTGCAATCCAACCATATCGAGATATTCCAGTCAACATACCTCCTAAGGCAGATCCGATTATTTGTGCGAAGGCAAAAACTGAGAAAAAGATACCAGGATTGTCGATACCGTTTAGCAAAGCAATCTCTGGTGAATAACTCAGTAGAACGCCAAGTGTCATGAATAGAAGGAAGGCAGCCAATGTTGGAATCAAAACAGACCTCTCGGGTAGGCCTGAAACTGGCGGTTCATGAGATATAGCGGATGGAACAGACCTCCATATATAGACTGAAAGTATTGTGCTTGTTCCACCAATTATGAAAGCAGAATAGAAGCAGAGATTGAAAGCTTCGAGAGATTTTATTGTCACTGTCCAGCTGCCAAACAGAGGAAAAATCAACAAGCTTAGTGAACCAAAGCCACCAAGATAGCCAAGTGCTTGGCTTACCCTTGCGCTCTCTGTATTTTCAACAATCATCGTGAGTATTGTGACTGTTGATAGTGCCCACCCAAATCCCTGTACAGCTCTGATTGCATATATTATCGATATGTTGGTAGCCAAGGGATACGCTGCTAAAACAAAGGTCACAATAAAATTCCCAATAAAGAGTGCAAGAGCATCATCAATTTTCTCGATTATCCAGCCTGAGAGGAACCTTGACAAAACTGCTGACAAAGTGAAGATTCCAAAAGAAATCCCCAACGCACTTGGATTACCTGATAAAAATAAAATGAAGTCTTGAAGCGAAGTGAGAACGATATTGTACGCTGAATAAAACACAAACGCAGTTGCAATCACAAGCTTTGTTGTGTTAGAAATAGATGCCTGTTTCCTCATCAGGATAAATCACTGAGCTCCGAGGAAAACCAATCGTTGTTATATTGTTACTGCCTTAATTATGAAAAGGATTCTTGGAAAGAAGGAACAAAGAAGAAATTTCGTTTGAAACATCGAGTCCAGCATTGATATTGACGAGATATTATTAATGTGAGAAAAAGGGTATTGGGAGAAGAGAAAATATCTCTTCTCCATCAAAGCTTACGAACTACCTGCGTCTGCTGACTGCTATCACACCAATAATTACGACTGCTACGCCAATAGAGATTGGTAGAATGTTGTCAGCGATGATTGCTGGAATTGGTAACGAGTTGCCACCTACGATGAGAAGATTCTCAAAACCAATCTTGGGATCGTGGATTATCTCACTACCTTGTGGGTAGTTAAGATAGATTTCCTGCTCAGTAGAAGAGAGTTCATGTACACTTGCGTTGACTGGATAAGTTACACCATCAATCTCAGCAAACTCCTTCCAAGAGAAGAAGCCTGTGACATCCGTCAAGAGTACATCAACAGCAGCTTCATTGAGAGCTCGTCCATCCTCCTCATCTTCAGTTTCATTATCAATCGAGGTCTCCAATTCAGTGCTAAGCTCAACCTTCAATGCAAGCTGTGAATCCACCTGAGTGAAATTAAAACCACGAATGAAAACATCAATCTTCACTTGAGTCGGTGCAATGATAGTACCGTTGATCTCAGTAAAGTCACCTATTGCATAAACCCTGGCACCAAACACACCATCGGTGGTTAGAACATCGATAACGTGTATCGGACCATTAGCTGTGTTCTCGACCATGTAGACTATTGGTTCAAAGCTTACGCGGTCCAGCGTTTGAATGTCAGTATCGATAGAATCGTCATAAACACCGTTCTCATTGACATCAAGGTATTCTACTAGCTTATCAAATTGGACCTCGAACTCTCGCTCGGTTTCGTTGATAGCTGATTCAGTTTCGAATTCTACTTGGAACTCGACTCCATTCAGACCAACCTCGACCGAAATCTTGAAGGAGTCTTCAACTCCTCCAGATTCGAGTTCGGATTGTATCTCCACATAAGTAGGTGTTGCACTGACAGAAACCTCACGATCGTTGGAATGATCATCATCACCAGTACTGGTGGTTTCTGTCCCATCATCAACTGTTGTTTCAGTTTCGTCTTCTGTCGTGTCATCCTCTGTGGTTGTTTGTGCTTTGGCACTCACAGCAGATGATAACACAAGGAAGAGTAACATCACAAGAATTGCTTTGTTAAGAGTAGCGTGCTTCATCATTGAATCACTGAACCGACTTTCCAAAGTTAGTATATAACGTATGTTAAGTAAGTTTGTAGTTTTAAGAAAAAAAGGGCGCTCATAATGCTTTATTTCGATATAGAAGCTTCATAACGTTTCAGAACATTTCTATGAGCAAATAGAGATAGTTTTCTCAACATCTGAATAGATTCATTATTCTACTCAGGATTTAGGTGTACGTAAGAAATAGAACTCTGAAGAAAGAATAAAGGGTCTCGAGAAACCCTCATTCCTTTTGTTTTACTCATCTTCGTCTAAGGAGAACGATTGCTAGCACATCAATCCTGAAGTCTTGTAAATCCTTGTAAAACTAGAAAGCTGATTATAGAGAATGTAGAGAATTAAGATCCATATTGGATTGACTGGATCAAATCCAAGCATTAAATAATGCAATACGATGCCAATAGAGAAGAATGCCAGTAAATTGTTTGTACCATTCCAGAGTAAATCTAAGCGACGAGATTCTGCCGCCGTAAACGAGTTCATTCCATACAAGTTAATCATTGAAGGGGCAAGAAAAGCATAGAGATATGCAAGGAACAGGAACCAAGACTCAGGATAGACCAAGAGAACAAGGAACATCATGTTAGTAAAGTGGTGGACGTAGTTTTTGTCATCTGCAGGTTCTTTGATAAACTGGAGGTAGCTCCTCAGGAATAGAATACCTCCAAGAAACACCACCAGAGATATCTCAAAAAGAGGAGAGTCAAAAATGGGAAAGAGGGAAGTTAGTAGTTTTGTGATGCTTGTACTATGGTGACTAGCGAGACTACTTGTCATATTTACCTGAATAAACTCATTTATTGTTGATGGATACGCTAGGAAGTACAAGAGACTTGGAAGCATAGAAAAGAGCAATCCAAGAATAACACCAATAAACTGTTTTACGGATATAGACAATCTAAATCTCCCAGAGAGAGAGAAAGGTAGTAAGAAAGGTACAAGAACCAGGCAGAAGGGCTTGAAAGTCGATGCAATGCCAAAAAGAATGCCTACCATTAAGAAAGGGAGATAGGAGTTTCGTGACGCTGTATATAGCAATAATAATGCCATGAGAACCAGAAGTATCACTAGCTGAGATATTTGCCCAAGAATGAGGTTTACAACATGAGGTGGCATAATTGCTAAGATTGTCAGTGTTTTTTCGAAATTCTTAGTACTCAGCGGTAATCCGAGTTGTATACACAAACGAAAGGCAAGAAATACAACAAAGAGATGCAAGATCGTCATGATTACGATATTGATTAGATAAAGAGGAACCATCGGTATAGCAGAGAATAAGGACATGAAAGCTGCAAAAGCTGGAAAGTACCTGAAAGGCAACCCATTTGGATTAACCAAGTAGATAGAATCAGGTGAACTCAGAAAAGCTTGACCAGATTCGTAGAAGACTTGATAGTCCATCATGTATACATTAGTATCATTATCTGTTAGACTGAGGAACAAGAAAACAGCTATCACAACCACCAAGGAAAAGATTTGGAAAGCAAATCCAAATTGAAGTAATTTCGAGTTTCTGAGGTACTCTCTGAATGAAATGGATTGTTCCTTCACCATAACGGAACACCCCAAAGTATGGCTTCAGCAAGAAGCAATGAAATTCCAGATGCAAACATAAGTCCAATCACAATCAGAGCCTCAGGCCACTTATACCGTTTTGTCCATCTTTCGTCTAGCAAGAAAAATGGAATGAAAAGAAGAACTACACTTACAACCATTATAATTAGATTTGGAGACTGGATGTATTTTCTTGCGCCATCAAGAATCATGAAGATAGCCACAATAACCACTGGAGGATGCATTGTAATTCGTTCTATCAAGATCCAATTTCTGTTCTTTGTCCAATATGGCTGAGACTTGAACCTCCTATAGAAGTTAATATCCCAGATCGAGGTCACAACTAAGATTGGAAAGGCGACCATGACTATTATGTTCAAAGGATATGCATTAAGACCAAAACCAAGAGCTAAGCATGTATAGTAGGAGAAGAATCGACTGAAGTATCTGCGTCGAAATTGGAGTTCATCAATCAATTTAATCTCCACTAACCAGAGTCGAAAAATAAGAAGCAAAATACCAAATGCAACGATTGATACAATGATTTCCATTTTTTCAACCCTCAAATCGTCAATTGATTATGGCAATTCATTCAGATTGGGAAATCATTTGAAGGTAGAAACCTTATTTCAGCTTAACGAAAGAGCATCTGGCGGCAAATTATGTAAAAAAAGACCGCCAGACTCTTGAGTTTTCAGTGATAGATTATGCACCGGACCAGCCTAATTTTAATTGATCCTCTATCACAGGAATGTGTTGCTTGTGTGAGTTCCTATTCCTATTTCTAGGTCCTCTGGAATTATTGTGTCGGCCCACTTTCTCACCTCCCTTTCAACTGGGAATCGAATGTAAAATCACTAGAGTCAATCAAAATGGTATTACTCAAAAGAGAAATAGAAGTGGGCGAGCATCCTTTCTTCCAGAATAGAACTCTACGGATGTTTTGTCTGACCTTTTGCATGAGTAGTATCATGATGTCTACATTCGCCTTGAAAATTGAGTTGCGTAAATTTGGTATTAAATATTGAGTTATTCTGAAAACAGCATATAATGAACCTCTAGGCTTTTTCGATGACTGGTGGTTGAAAAATATCTTTTCTAAAAAAATCACTTTGCTGTAAAGCCACCATCAACAGGGATAGTAACACCATTCAAGAAGGATGATTCATCAGAAGCCAGGAATAGAACAGTCTGAGCAACTTCATCAGGATAGCCAAATCGACCAAGTGGATAGTTTTGCAATCTTCTGGCTCTAACTTCAGATGGTTCACCCTGAAACTTAATGACTCGTTCCAGCATCGGTGTTTCAATAGCTCCCGGACAAATGCAATTGACACGGATATTATACTGTCCAAAATCCGTAGCCAGAGCTTTCGTCAAGGCAACAATCCCTCCTTTCGCTGCGGAATATGCAGGAGAGAATGATCCGACTAATCCAGCCACTGATGAGTTGTTAATAATGGAACCTCTTCCTTTCTCTTTCATCTGTTGGATAGCATATTTACAGGAAAAGAATACAGATTTCAGATTAACACTTACGTTCCTGTTCCAGTCTTCTTCTGATGTATCTAAAAGACCTTTTGCTACTTCGATGCCAGCATTATTGAATACTACGTCAACTCCGCCCATTTCTCTAGCAACTTCAAAAAAGCCTCTAATATCTTCATGCTTTGACACATCAGCTTTTACAAATGTCATTGTACCTCCAAACGCTTGGATCTTCTCAGTGATAGACTTGCCACCCTCCTCATCAATATCAATACCTACAATTCTTGCTCCCTCTTTTGCAAAGAGGTTAGCTGTTGCACGTCCAATACCTGCAGCCACGCCAGTAATGATTACAATCTTGCCATCCAATCGTTTCACATCTATTCACCTCCATGTTCTAACCAAAATTCAGCTATTTCCTTGGGGGTAGCAAACCATACATCTCCCTTGGATTTCATATGATGTATCAGTCTATCAAGCATTTTGGTTCGAGATGGAACGCCCATGATTTGTGGATGCATTGTCAGCATAAAATATAGTCCTTCTTCATAGACTGCATCAAACTCAGCAGACCAAATTTCAAAGACTTTTTCTTGACTACTTATACCACTCTGATAGGTGAGGGCTGGAAACATATTAAAACCAAAATAGACCCAGTCATCCAGCATCCATCGTATTGGTAACTCCACAATTCTTTTGCCATCGGTTTCTACAATGTATGGGACATCATCATTCATCATTGTACTATCATACATCAAGCCATGCTCAATTAAAAGCGAATATGTTTGAGGACTCAAATCAGCTGCTGGCGCACGATATCCACAAGGTTTGTATCCAGAAATTTTCATAAGAGCATCTGAACCTTGCTGAAGTTCCGCTTTTTCCTCAGAGGGATTCAATAGAGCAGGGTGCTTGTGATGATATCCATGATGACCGAGCTCATGACCAGCACTGTGTATGTCCTTGACTGAATCTGGAAAACGGTCAGCAACTTCACCAGGCACGAAAAATCCTGCTCTCAGATTGTGACTTTTAAGAAGTTTCAATACTCGAGGTAGAGCCGCCCGTGGACCATATTCTCCAATTGAAAGAACAACGGGATTATCTCGTTCAATATTGCTCCGTCGTAGAATGTTCCTCCACGAAGTGTCAGCGTCAAAATCAAATGTCAAGCAGACTACACACTTAGTTCCATCTTTCCACTCCATTATCTGGTCACCATCAATAGTTATGAACATCATATTGGAAAAAGTTTCCGACAAATAGACCAAGATTCTTTATGCAACAAAATAAAATGTAGGATATAATATGGAACATCTTGAGATGAATACCTTGTCTTCTAAGCTTATGACAGCGTCTGAAGCTATTTCTCAGTTTGTGTCAAAGGGAGATTGTATCTCTTTTGGTG
>JAEORI010000175.1 GCA_016840965.1 Candidatus Thorarchaeota archaeon
CCTCGATGACCAAATCAGCGTCTTTGACAGCTTCTTCAAGATTTACTGTTGCTTTTAGTCTACTCATCAGACCTTCAGCTTCAGTCATTGAGATTTTCCCTTTATCTATGCCAGTCATGACATCTGAACGGATACGCTCCATGCCAGCATCGACATATTCCTGTTTGATATCAACCATGCTCACATTGAAACCATTCCATGCTGAAACATAGGCTATGCCTGCCCCCATTAGCCCAGCGCCGACGACTGCGATCTTATTGACCATTGTCATAACCTCCTACATCGCACCCATCATGACAGCGAGAATCAGGTTAGCAAGAGGGTCACTCTCGTTGGCATTGCCAATCACTTCGAGACTCCCATCCTTCATCGTATCTTTAAATGGAACCTCTCCCGTGAAGATACCAAGTAGAGTTTCAGAGTTTGATTTATAGATTACATCGGGACTTGGGTATGTACCCTCATGCAACTCAATTCGGTCTTTCTTTACGACCATGTATTGTGAGCCTTCCTCAGTATGGACTTGAAGGATTTTCCCATGGTAGGGACCAACCCAGTTTGCTAATTGCTTCTTGAGATCATCTTTTGCGTTGCATTGCGTTTGTAAGAACTTGAAAAATTCTTGTAGCTTCGACATCGACCTATTCCTCCTTTGCCATCCAATCATCAACAGCCTCATGCATCACTGCATCTATTGTTGTTGCCCAGTAGTTGCCTTTCCTCGCCTTTATTTTGTCAATAAATGAATCATACTTATCGCCATCCATTAGGACAACAATTCTTCCTTTTCTGTCATTGATGAAGGCTTGATGAATCATTTTCTTGGTGTTCCAATATTCATGTTGAATATCTCCTTCCGTGAGCCGAGGATAAAAGGGCCATGCGCCAGTTGGATGAGGCCGATAGGATTTCCCGCCGGATTTCCACTTTTTGACCTTATCACCAGTAGCTTCCTTAAAACCAGGTCTAAAAGGCCATTGAGGGACATACCGGAAGCCTTTCTCTCCATCCACTTCACCACCAGTCCATCTGCCGGTGTATACTCTTCCACCAGTATTATCACAGAACTGTTCCATGACAACTTCGATGAATCCTTCAAGGGTTAAACCAGATTCTTCGGCTAGTTTCTTCATATTCTCAAGAGTTTTGCCTTCGAAATTGACGTCCATATCACTTACCCTCCTTCCTGAATGCCAACCTAGTATATGGCTTGCCCCACCGTTCCTCATACATGAGTCCTTCTAGAGGAGCTCGACTAGGACCTAGTGCTCTCGGGGATATTCGCTTACCAATACAAAATGCAGTAAGTGGTTCCCATATTGGTGGGATTCCAATTCGGTCCCTGATGAGTTCAGCGTGTCGAGGGTCTGAACAGACAAGCGCTTCATACCCACAACCATATCCCAGCTCGGTAGCAACTAACCACATGTTCTGCACTGCCATGCCACAGACGACAGAACCAAAAAGGGAGTTAGGATAAAGGTACCCTGCATCATGCCACGCCTCGCTAGCGCACACAATAATTACTGTGTCACTCTTTTCGGGGTATCTAAACAATTCCCCGTCTCGGAGTCTCGCATAAACTGCAGCTCTGTATGGGTCACTAATAAACCAGTTACGTCCACTCGTTAGTTCAAAAGGAGCCCCTCCAAACGCAGTCTGAGCCATCTCCTGTGCAATATTTGCTAGGAAGACCTTGGTTTCTTGATCGTCTCGAATTACAACAAAACGCATCATCAGCATATTCTCGGGACTTGGCGCATGTCGCGCAGCCTCCAAAATCAACTCGATGTGCTCATCCGGTTTTTTTTCGCCAGTGACCTCTCTGATAGAGCGTCTCTCTCGAATCCATTTTAAGGATTGAAGCTCTTGCGTAGTCCTTACTCCATCTGCAGATTCACTCGCAGCGTTACTCTCAGCATCTGAAGCCATTTGTACACAACCTCAACAATTTCTATTGTTGACCGGCTCCGATTAAAAAGTGCCAGCATAAATGTATTCCGAGAAAGCGAAAATGGGTTCAAGAAAGTAAATTTTGATGTTTTTTTAGTCAACTTTCAATAAAGACTGGAATTATACCCAGAGCAGTTCCTAATCATACTCTGAGTATAGACCCAGTATTGGCTACAATATACAAGCTGACTTATGATATGAATTCAATCTAGTTTTAGGCGCACATTGCTCCTCCCGGCATGTGCGTTCTCCTCTTTATGAAATGGGAGCAGGAATGCTCCCTACCCTTCTCTTGGTTATTTGAGAATCTTCTTCAGATCAAGTGATTCCCCTACAATTTTCTCAACAATTGCCAGCTTTTCTTTATTATCAACTGTGACTGTCCCAATCAGACCATCAACAATTTGCCCAGTTGTGTAAGTGTCATGAGCAGTCATCAGAACCGGAACACCCAACTCACGTGCACGCGCTACAGTCCTTATATCAGGTCCCATTCCTCCTGTTAGAATGAGCAGGTTTGTATCTGTTTCGAGAGCAGTCAGACAGACATCTGATCTATCACCACTTGTAATAACAGCCTTATCATGTGCACGTCTAAACCATTTGAGAGCATTCTCTGGAGCCATGCTACCCACCATAAATCGGTCAATAAGAAGGTCCAACTTATCGGTACCAGTAATCATTTCTCCGTCGAGAGCTCTTTGAATCTCTCGAACAGTAGGACTGAACAACTCACGATTCCGATAGATGACTCCTACAAAGTTAATACCTCTTTCAGAAAGAAAAGGACCAATTTGCTCAGCAACTGTTTTCCTGAGCATTGGAGGAACCATATTAAGAACGATGCTTATATTTTCAATTCCATGTTGCTTGAAGAGTTCTATTTGAAGAAGGATATCATCTATAGCTGTGATGTCTAGAAAGTTCACCAAACAAATTACAGATGCGGTGAGTTCCTTTGCTATTTGGGGTGTTGATAGGCCAACATGCAATAAATGCCAAGATGCTTTTGTTCCTTCTACAATCATATAGTCCATACCTTTTGAAATCTCAGAGTAACAAGTCTTGATTCGATTCATTAGTTCATCATGACCTATTTTCAACAGCTCATCGTAGCTCGACATGGTGCGAACAATTGGACTGATACACGTGAGCCGCTGGTTCATACCAAGAAGATCCTTCATGATGGCTGCGTCTTCATCAATATCATCTGTACTTGTACTGTATTCATAGCTCTTTGTTCCAACAGGTTTGAAGTAGCCTACAGATTTTCCTTTCTCTCTTAGTTTAGCTGCTAATGCAATAGCAACCATTGTTTTTCCAGTAAGAGTATCTCCACTAATTACAATATTTTCAACCATTCTATCACCCTCCGATGGTTATTTTGACATCGACAGCCGATACTCCCTTTCCTCGCTCATAGGCAAAAGCAGGATTAATATCAAGCTCAACAATTTCCTCGAAATCAGTTACAAGTTGGCTTATTCTGAGGATTGTGTCTTCAATTGCGGTGATATCGCTAGGAGCCTCGCCTCTCACGCCTTTCAAAAGTGTGCCCATCTTAGTTTCCATGATGACATCTCTTGCATCACTACGTGTCATTGGCGCAAGACGAAATGCTATATCTTTGAGGAAGTTTACGAAAATTCCACCAGCACCAAACATCACAAGAGGACCAAATTGCACATCTCTAGAACAACCAATAATTAGTTCTTTCCCCTGCTCAACCATTTCTTGAACATCCACACCATATATCATTGCATTTGGCATGTGAGCTCTCACATTGTCAAGAATTTGAAGAAAAGCATCTTCAACCTCATCAGGTGATTGAAGTCCTATACGAATACCGCCTATGTCGCTTTTATGGATGATGTCAGGGCTAGCAATTTTCAAGACTACAGGATATCCAAGCTCATCAGCTAGTATTTTCGCTTCTTCGGAGCTTGTCGCCAGTCTAATCCTAGCCACAGAAATCCCATAAGCTTCCGCGATTGCGTGCGCTTCGCTTCCAAGCAGTACACGTCGTTTGTCTTTTTTCACAGCTTTAATTATTTCTGCAACTTTTTTCTTATCAACCTTGAATGAAGGAGTTGACTCATGTTTCAAATGGTCTCGACTGACTGTATAATGATAGAGTTCTGCAATTGCATGTACTGCACGTTCCGGAAAGTCAAAGATTGGAATGCCACCCTCTGTGAGAATTATTCTAGGATATACCATGGAGTTGCCACCCATGAAAACTGCGACTAGCGGTTTGTCGGGGTATTTTCGATGAGATTCAACTAGAACTTGAGCTGTCTCGGTTTCTTTAGTCATTGCTTGGGGTGTCAATAGTACCAGAACAGAATCGACATTCTCGTCACGCAATGAAGCCTCAACGCAAAGTGTATAATCTTCAGGTTGTGCTGTTCCTAAAGCGTCAATTGGATTGTAAACTGATGCGGCTGGGGGCAAATTATTTCTCAGAAATTCTATTGTTTCCGATGAGAGTTGAGCAATCTGCAAACCACTTGCCTCACACGCATCGGTTGTTAGAATCCCAGGACCTCCAGCATTTGTAATGATAGCTACACGATTTCCTTTGGGAAGATACATGTCATCAAAAACAGCTGCTACATCAAATAGAGCAGCCATATTACTTGCACGTCTGACTCCACATTGTCTGAATGCAACATCATAGGCGGTATCACTCCCTGCTAATGATCCTGTGTGTGATGATGCTGCCCGAGCTCCTGCTGCACTCACACCAGACTTTACCGCAAATATAGGTTTTGAAGGAATGACCTTTCTACACACTTCCATAAACTTTCGACCATCAACTACTGATTCAATATAAAGCAGTATGAAAGTAGAATCAGGGTCTCGACCAAATGCCTCTATAAAATCTGATTCATCCAAGTGGGCTTTGTTACCAAGACTCACGAATTTTGAGAATCCAATTTTTTCCATGAGGCTCCAGTCAAGAATTCCGGTCATCAAAGCTCCAGACTGTGAAGCAAATGCGATTGAGCCTTTTCGAGGAGTTCCTGCTGAGAATGAAGCATTGTAGGGAGCAGTTGTGTTTATAATTCCCAAGCAGTTAGGTCCTTGAATAACCATTTCATATTTCTCAGCGAGCTCAACGAGTTTTTTCTCTGCTTCTTGACCTTCATGACCTATTTCCTTGAATCCTGCAGTTATGATAACTAGTGCTTTCACGCCTTTCTTTCCACATTCTTCTACAGCTTCGAGTACGCTTTCTGCGGGAATAACAATAATCGCCACATCAGGTCTATTCGCAATTTCGGAAATTGAACGATACACCTTCAATCCTAAAATCTCGCCGCCTCGAGGATTCACAGGATAAATTCGACCACTATATCCACTACCAACTAGATTTCGAAGGACATCATTACCCAATTTTCCTTTCGTTGCAGACGCGCCTATGACTGCTATTGAACGAGGATTGAACAGTTGATCAATGCCTTTTTGACGATCCAATTTACTGCACGACCCAAGTTTGGTCTGAGTCGGTCGTCAATGTAAGACAGTTATAAGATATCGCTTAGAGGATTAGTCCAAGATGCGAATTGTTAATCTCTCTCATCTAATTCCATGCATATCTTGTTCAAGTTGAATACCTACCTAGTATTACTTACATCCATATTCCGGTATGACACTGAAAATACCTAGGTGATTATCGAGATGAAGCTCGTAACCTTGCACATTCCAGAAACTTACGTTGATGGTTTAGAGAAACTTGTTGAGAACAACCTCTACCCAAACAGATCTGAAGCCATCAGAATTGCTATTCGTGATCTGCTCAAGAGAGAGCTGTGGGGTTGATTAAATCATGGAGCCCCACAAGCTCCATTTTTCCGAACATCCTAGATTCATTCAAATGTGAACTCAGATTTTGAACCTTGACTAGCCGCCACCATATTGGAACTAGCGGACTGTTGAAGAAACCTTGATATTATTTCATATTTATGAATATGGAATAAGAAGGTAAGTCAAGCCAGAGGCGTTCCATATGAATGTAGACCGAGATGTCTTCTCAAATTCAACACAGGAACCGATTCATCTTGTGAGAGGTTGCTGCTGTTACCGTGAGTTTGGCGATGAAAAGGTCTGCCTAAACAACGACAGTGTTTTGCCAATAAATGCGATTTTAGTAGATCCAAGTTTTTTCACGCCTCTGCGCTCAAAATCGCAGTTAGTTGGGTTCCGAAGTGATAACATAAGTATGTGTTATTTGCTAATGTTTCTCGATCGAGATGAAGGACTATGTTATTGCGTAAGTCAGAACCAACGGATTTGTATCAATAATAAGAATGTCAAAGTATCGGAAATTGAGAATGCATTACAATTTGTGACTTCATCTGAGAAGAGTAGAGACGGAGTACTGTGTTCAGATTGCCTCTACAGGTACCTTAGGACCTTGGGTGAGGGTTCAGAGGGCTTTCTTACAGACGATGAGAGGAACGAAATAATAGCGAGATATGTTCGTGAGTTAGCTACGAATATGGCTATCCAATTAACAAATTATGATAGTAGTGGAGGAAAATCAGACTTCACTAGCCATCTTTGGAGCTACCTTAGAGAGATCAATAGAAGCAGATCCCATTGGGCATCAATGATCCTCAACCTGAGAAAAGCTGAAACAGAAGAAGACTTGATTGAATTGATTGAACTATATAGCACACTATCACGATTGGAATCAATTTTCCTCTTTCAAGTATTGTCGCTCGATGATTCGGATGACGAAACAGACTTACTCAGCACATTAAGATTCATGGTTGGCGTGTCAGAGAAGGTCATTAATGTTAACAATTCGATTAGGGAGATTACAAATAGTCTAACGGAGCGAAATGCTCTTCCTGAAAGTATTCGAGAAATGCTTTCTCAGCACGCTAAAACCAGAAAGATGACCGAATATAAATTCAGCAATCTCGTATCTGCACTACATAGTATAGACACACATACTACATAATAACTACTAAATGGTCACCCGTTCTAATCAGAAGCGGTTCTTTAGCACCTTGAATTAATACTAACCTATGTTGGAGAAATGAACTGTGTTAGACACGGGAGAACAAAAGCAGAAATCTAGCATCAAACTTGTTAGGGGCTGCCCCGTGTACAAGGTGTTTGGAGACGAGCGGCTATGTGTGAATGATGATAAAGTACTAGAAATTGAAGCAATCGAAATAGACCCTGCAATCTTCTCGTATCATCAAGACAAGGATAGTATGAAGGAAGAACAAGCGAGCGAGGGCAATGTTTGTTATGCATCGATCTATATCAACTATCCCGATAACAAGGTGTATTGTATATCTCAGGGATGGGTATTAAGAATCCACGGAAAAGATGTCCCTGGAGATGATCTTGAGGATGCAATGCAATTCTTATCCACGAAAGAGATAACAAGCAACGCGGAAATTTGTTCTGAGTGTCTCTATAAGTTCATACTCACACTGGGTGATACATTTACAGACCTTTTGACAGAGCGAGAAAAAACTGCAGAAGTCAAGAAATACGTGGACAAATTTTCGCTCATGATTGCAGTCAAACATAGTCAAACTGATCAGATGATGCAACCTATCGGAACAGAAGATGATATCGAGAGTGGTGTTGACCATTTCCAATTTCTGCGTAACTACTTGGTTCAACTTCTAGACCAACAAACCTTTTGGGGAAAACTCGGTCAAGAATTAGCTGAAGAAGGTACCGAGGATTGGTTATTGAACCTAGTCGCCATGAGAGAGAAACTCGCCAGACTCGAGTTTCAATTTTATAGCCAAACTCTCCAACTTAGGGATATCAATGAATTCAATATGCTTATCAAAATGCTTCAATATGTACTGAAGTCATCTGATGAAATAATTGAACTGAACGATTTGATACACGCTGAGATTAGATCAAATCGGTTCTGTCAGCTTGCACAGAAGGATAGTAGACTAGAAATACTTGCGGGGTATGCTGAAAAGAGCCGCACCGTTGAACACAACTTTGGTAATATCCTTCAGATACTGACTAAACTCTAAACATCCCAAATAACAAATCTTGAATCTGAGAGTATTCTTTTTACAATAGCATTTGCTGTTGGTTTTTTCTCACGCTTATTCCATTCTGCTACAAATTCTCGGTATATAGCATGGTCTTCAAGAACAGCATTAGCAATATCATGCAACTTATTATTTCCAACTGGAGGTCCGCTTCCCAGCCCAGGACAAATCGATTTCTTTGCACTTAAGCCCCATGTCTTATTATGACCATCTTCTAGGAACGTGAACGGAAAGGACATACACACCATCGGTCTAATTATATGTATCATGCAAAGATTATCCTTCAAAAATATGCAATCGCCATTTTCCAATTTCTTTAGAGCAATATATGCTGGACCTTTTTCGGTATTTATCGCAGGAGTATCTCGAAGACCTTCTGGTGATTCATCGTCTTCAATTAGATAGAAATCAAGTGCTCGAATCACTTCACTCGGGCTAAGATTTAATCCCATGGATATCCGGTATAAATCGCGACCAGTTAAAGTCACCAATAATGATTCTTCTCGACAGCATGCACCACACCGTGTACATTCGAAACGGATTTGGTCTTTATTTGGATTCACATGGAATTCCTCCTGTAAAGGAGCGGTTATTGGTGCCTTCTAGGCCAATGTAGAAAGGAATTTGGCGAGGGCTTTAAGACCTTCCTCGATTTCAGTGATTTTTGTAGCATAGGAAAAGCGCAGAAAGTTATCATACTTCTTCCCGAAAGTTATTCCAGGTGTAGACGTGACTCCAGCCTTCATGAGAATTAGCTCAGCAAGAGTGTTGCTACTAAGATTATATGCAGAGAAATCAGGGAAAACGTAGAATGCGCCTTTGGGATTAATGCATTGAATTCCTTCGATTTTAGAGAACATGCTAATAATTAAATCACGGCGTCTCTGGTATTCTTCGGTCATTGCCTTTATTGAACTCTGGTCGCCTTTCAGAGCCTCATATCCAGCATATTGGACGAATGATGTTGCGCAGGATGTTGTGTTCTGTTGAATTAAATCCATATTATTGATGGTTTCTTCATTACCTACTGCAAATCCAAGACGCCAGCCAGTCATAGAATATGTTTTAGAGAAACCATTAATGACTAATGTGTGCTCCAAATTTTGATCTATCTCCAGCATCGATGTCTGTTTAAAGCCATCATAAACTAACATTTCATATATCTCATCAGAGAAGACGACAAAGTCGTGATCTATTGCGAGGTCGTGAATGAGTTTCATCTGTTCCCTTTCAAGGACTCCGCCTGTTGGATTATTTGGAGTGTTGATTACCAAAGCAGTAACTGATTTTGAACATGCAGTTTTCAGTGCTTCTTCATCAAGCACATATCCCGGATATGTACCCACATCAACTGGTTTGGCACCCACAGTTCGAATCATCACTCGATATGTTGGCCAAGCTGGAGACAGTAGTAACACATCATCTCCAGCATCAATCGTGCTAAGAAATCCTTGAAACAGAGCCATTTTGGCGCCTGGTGTGACAATGACATTTCTTGATCCGTCTATTTCGATTCCGCGACGAGTATAGTGTTCCTCGATACCATTTAGAAGTGGTGGGATTCCCTTAGAAGGAGTATATCGTGTAAAACCATGATTAAGAGCTTCAATTCCTGCAGCAATTATATTATCAGGAGTTGGGAAATCAGGTTGACCTATATCAAAGTGATAAATACGCTTCCCAGCAGCCTCCATACGTTTGGCTAGCTCAAACATCTTTAGTGTACCAGAAGCAGGTATTCGTTCCATTGTATGAGATGTCCAGTCCATTTGAAGCACCACAAATTAATGATTAAAGGCATCAACATAGCGGCCTTAGAGAGTTAATCGCTGTCTTTTAGTTGGTGATAAAGTCTTTCCTGTTGTGCTATTCTTCAAGAAGTTTGCTCAATTCCTCTTTCTGATGTTCTGTACCTCGAACTAAGATTCTATCAATGAGTGCTTCACCAATTCCAAGTGAATGAGCGATTTTAAGGTGATTGACCTTCAGTGGGTCAATTCCGAGAAGATTTGAACAGAATGAATCGACAGCAACTGGATCTGTACCGACTACAACTCCACCAACATGCTTTATGGTGGCACTAGTCCGCTCACCAATTATGACATCCGTAAGATCAACCACTGTGAGATTAGGTCTATATGCATCTAGCAGGTCCATGAGTACAGAATCCAATGAGCCATGATAGACTCTTTTGTCTAATTCTGGCAGAAGACCAAAGAGATTTTTGATGCTTGCACCGATGCCGCAAATATCAGGTTCTGCTTTTAGTGTGGCTATATTAATCAAGAAAGCATCATCATGCAGTATTCGTGGCATTTTCCGTTTTTCAAAATAGTGACCAGCAAGTTGAACAGAAACCATTTCCGTGTCAGAGAGGTTCAAAAGACTTACACTTTTGTTTTCTAGATTCGAATAATTACATAGTGAAAAGGCATCTTTTGCGGATCGTAATGGATTATCGCTCTCCACGATGGTGATGGGTCCAACGGAATTAAAAATCTGAATTGCAGCTCGCACAATTTTTACATCTGTATTGCCAGGTAGCTTAGGATCATATATAGAGGGTTTGATGACAACGCGTTTAATGTTCTTTGGTGGAATAATTGGCTCATTCAGCTTTGAAAGAGCTACTCGTAAAGCCTCTCCCGGATTTCTTCGGACAGCAATAGCAATTTCAGGATTCGATGTCATGATTCACTTTATCTCATGTCTAAGGTTTTAAGTGAGTTTCCATGTGAATATCACAAGATATGAAGCTCACAAATGAACAACGAGAAAGGTATTCACGGATGCTTGCCCTTCGTGATTTTTCAGAAGAAGATATGGAAACCGTGATGAACACAACGGTAGCCATGCTAGGAGCAGGCGGACTTGGAAGTCCAGTACTTCGTCTTCTTACAGCCATTGGTTTTGGAAGAATCAGAATTGTAGACCGAGATATTGTTGAGCTTTCAAACATTCAAAGACAGACTGTTTTCAATGTACAGGATATTGGTAAACCAAAAGCAGAAGCAGCAGCTGATAATCTTGAATTAATGAATCCAGAGGTACAATTTGATCCAATATGTGTATCAATCGATGAGGAAAATGCAATCGATGTACTAAAGCAAGTGGATATAATTGTGGACGGATTAGACTCTTTCAAAGCACGAAGAGCGGTTAACAAAGCGAGTCTTGCACTAAAGATTCCATATGTGTTTGCAGGAGCTGTTGAGTATTATGCAAACCTCACTACGTTTGTACCAGGAAAAACAGGATGTCTGCACTGCGTAATGGGTGATGCTCAGGACAATCCAGAGAACACTTGTGCAAATGTTGGCGTTTCCCCCATGTTACTTTCTTTTGCTGCTTCAGTAGAGGTAAATGAAGCATTAAAACTAGCTTTGAACAGAGAACCCGACCTTGTAAACCGTTTGATGACGATTGATACAAGTAATTTGAGCTTTGATTTCTTTGATATTGGAAAAGCATCAGATTGTGTTGTATGTTCTCAACCCCAGTCAAGACAAGAGAAAAAGAAGAGGAACCTATCAGTTACACAGCTCTGTTCCCAGAGTTACAACGTTACACCAGGGAAGATATTACAGCTGGACCTTGATGCTGTAGCCAACAATCTTGATTCCACATATACTGTCGAACGAAGGAAACGCTTCCTCATTGTAAATATTGGTCGTGAGATTCGGGTAACCATCATGCCAGCTGGAAACCTGATTGTGAAAGGTGTTGATAGTCCTGAAGCGGCAACCAAAATTTTCCAAGATATTATAGGGGACGATGATTAGTCCCCAAAGAATAGTCGTCGTGCTCGACGTCGTCTTTCTTCTTCATCCTCATCGCTATCGGGAGGCGGTGGTGGAGGGGGAGGTTGAGTAATTCTTCTAGATGCATCAACATCCTCATCGTCATCCGCACTAATTTCAGATTCGTCAATAGTATCTTCGGGAGGTTCAGAGAGGGGTCCTGTTTCAAATGTTTCATCAATAGAATCCATCTCAACTGGAGGCGGAAGTTCAACATCTTCGTTACTTTGTTCTGGTTCTTCTCTAGAGGGAGTTATTGCTCTCTCATAATCATCCCATGTAAAGGATGGTTTATGCTCAGCATCTTCAATGGAATCGTCTTCAATTTCAGGTTCTGAAGGAACTGATTCGTCACTAACACTAGCTCGATCAGAACTAAGTTCAGTAGGCTCGATAAGCTCGAAATCAGATGAAAACTCACGGGTTGGTCCCTCTATAGATATATCGTCAATCTCTTGCTCTTCAATACGCCCTACAGTGTCAATACTGATGGAATCTTCTTCCGCGTCAATTGGAATGTTGGAAGACTCAGGTGATATATCATCTGGAGTCACTTCAAATTCATCATCGACGTATTCTTCCGAGTATGATTCATCTTTAGGAGGAGCTATTTCATATCCAGACGGGACTTGTTCAATGTCAGAAAGTTCGTCGATTGTCTTTTCATCCTCAGCAAATGAAAGGCCTAAATCATCTTTCAAACACGACTCGCACCTTTTTGCGGCGGCGACCAATCCATCATGAATAAAGTCATCCAATGTTTTTGCTCGATCTTCATTTCTACGTGCCCATCTGATGAAACTATCAACCATTCTTAATGAGTCACGTACACCCATCCAATATTCATCTGATCTTTTCTTCTCTGAGTCCACTATTGGCACCAAGCTGAAAACATGATAGAAGTGAAAAAAAGCTTCGTGTTACGTGTCACTTTTTCATTTTCTTCTTTGAAACCGTCTCAACTTTCTTTTTTTCTTTCGCCTTGTGTTCTTTCTCTCGAAGAGCAAGAATTTCATCTACCAGCTCATCAAAATAATGGTGTATCTCATTCCGCTTGAATTTATCGAGCGATGATCCGACTGTTACAACTCGAGTAGGGATGCCAGTTCCAAGATTTTCCCTGATTTCATTTCGGTAGATTGTTTCCAACTCTGGATCAGGGTCTTTTAGAACGATAATCACAGCACTAGCACCTTTGAATGTAAGAGATAGAAGGATATCGAGTGCAGCATGCTTTGGTGACATGAAAACAGCTCGCACTTCAGAATCATCTGTAGAATGATCCACAGACACAATTCGAATACCATCGACTTTTACCACTGGATCGAATGTTGATAGAACATCCTCTAGTAATGAATCGTCAGGGCCGACTACTGTTATTTTGAAAAGATATTTTGATTTCAAAGCCTTCTTGGCTTTTGGCTCCTTATCTTTTGGCGTCATAATTTAAAACCCCCACATAATGCTGCATTCATCGCGGCTGATTTCTATGATGGTGGCTATGTATTAGACATATCATTCTAATATTGATATATCTTATGTGCTTTTTCTATGTCGCGAGCCCATCGTTTTGAGCCATAATTTATTAGGTAATCACACTTTGACGTGGTACACGGTTCAAATCCGGATTATTTTCAAAATTCTATGGTGGATCGCATTTGAAGTTAAGAGAACTATATGTGATTGCACTTGGATTCATTATTCTAGGCTTAGGGATTTCTCTATTGAACTTAGGAGAAGGCAGCTTCTTTTTCATTTTTCCATTTTTCTTCGCTGGAAACCTTGCACCGTATTTTATGATATCAACACTTTTTATTGTCCTGATGTGTTTTTGGTGGGCGAATAGAAATTGGGAGGAAGATGCTCGTTTCATTTCACCATTGGACGAGAAACCCGTTTATCTTCGTGTGAGGACCTCTTGTACTTTTTGTGGAAATCCTCTCCCTGAACAAGCACTATTTTGTTATTCGTGTGGAAATCCTGTCGAAGAAGAGATATGAAACAATGAAGCACAGTCAACGGAATAGGAGATCAGTGATTTGATGATAAGGAGGGTCAGATGGGAAGACATCGAAGAGGTCGTGAAAATTGAACAAGAGAGTTTTCCTGTCGCATGGGAATATTCGATCTTCTTCAATATTTGCCTTGCCGCTGGAAAGATGTCATCAGGAGAATCAAGATGGATTTTCATGGACGTCCTTGAGAAGAAAAGTAGCATAATTGGTTACGCGGTGTGGGAGATTTATAATCGCAAAAAAGAGGGTCATATTCTCAATCTGGCAATTAAATCCAATGAACGAAAAAAAGGTCTAGGCAGACTACTTCTGAATCATATTCTAAACCATTCAAAGACCAATGGTGTTCAAGTATGCTGGCTTGAGGTTCGAGAGAGCAATTTTCCAGCTAGGCAGCTCTATGAGTCTAGAGGCTTTAGTGAGTCATCTAAGATTGCTGATTATTATTTTGATGAGGATGCTGTTGTATACACATTAAATCTCTGAGGTGGGCCTCCTGTGGATTAACCGTGGTCCAAGAACATCATGGTAAAGCTTGAGATAGGTAGAATCTTCTGAAACTATAGCGATTTGAGTTTCAGAGGCTGTTGTACCCCCGACAAGAATTTCACGATCATCAATGACTGAAAGAAGCATGGGAGTTCTAGTTTGCAGTATACGCCATCCATCTAGGACTTCAAGAGTAGGATCTGGTTCTTCTGTTTCAGGAATGATGAGGACTTTCCGCTTCGGAATTTTTATCCTTGCAAGTTTCTTCAAATCCAAGCAAGAAAGATCGTAAACAGAAACAACTACGGAATCGACTGCACGATTTGCCATGTCACCGATGTGAGCACAGACTTCTTCAATACCACTAAGGTACCAAGTTCTTTCCATCGATACATCAAGCAGTTTCTCACTCGCAGATAGGATTGCGCTAAGAGTATCAACAGCATCAGTAGTTAGATTAGTAACTCCAGCTATTGTTTGTTTGACGGTCGCATTTAGAGTTTCCAGTTCAGTCTTCTGAGTATTCGACCATCTTCTAAATGATTTATCCACTTGATCACTGAATTTCGAGAGCACGTCACTCCTTGTCTGTCTAAGTAGAGTAATTCCATCATTTGACTGATTCCTTGCATTTGTGACAGCTTCAGTCAGTACTAGATTCTTAGCAGCAATATCGGAGTGGTTCTTCTCGATAAGGGTTGAAGATTGAGTACTCAGTTGTGTTTTAAGCTCTAAACCTATTGTTTCTAGTTTTCTTGCGGCATATTGATTTGTCAAACTTGCGCTATCTTGGATGATTTTAATTGCTTCGTTCCTTTTTTCAGTCGTTTGTATTGATGCTTGTTCTAACAGGTTCCGGAATGCCTAAGGTGCCGACTCAAAGGAGCGTTGAAAATCAGTGAATGAAGATGTTAACTTGTCAGCAACCATGCCATAGTGTTGATTGGTTTCATGTACAATCATTTTATCGACGTCAATGATTTTCTCAGTGATTTGATTAGGCATTGAAGTAAATTCATCAGTACCCTTTGCTATTGCAGAAGCACAGCTACTTCCAAAGCCATCAATCTTAGCGCGCACTTTTGATTCTGCGTCTTGGAAAAGTGTCGTCGAAATCTCTGCAAGCCTAGCAATATCAGAGTTTCCACGTTCATTAATAGATGCAAGAGCTTCATCTGCAGACTTTTGGAGATTTCTTTGCATTAGTGTCAATTCATTACTGAGTTTTGTACCAAATGTTTCCAGTGATGTAGATACATTGGATACTGTGGAGTCAACCCATACTGCTGCAGCATCAAAAGCCTGAGTTACTTCAGCCCTCCTCGCTTCAACAGCCTGAATAACTTCCTCTTTTGAGGAATTACGATCTTTCACTCCGCTGGTTTCACGTTCAGAGAGTTCTGAATGGAAATCGTCAATTTGGTGACTTGAAGCCTTCACGCGTTTGGTTGTAAGTTGATTAATTTTCTTACTCGTGTCAGCTACATACCTCTGTTTGTGATCTTTCTGCACTGAGATGAATTTTTCAGCTGCACTTTTTGCGGCTGCAGTGCTTTTTTCTAAAGCATCGGTGGTCACAATTCGAACATTATCCAAGCGCTCAGTGATTGTGTTTCTTGCACTATCAACAGTATCATTGAATTCTTGAGTTACTTGGTCATAGTTTTCAGTAAATTGTTTGATGATACCTGTTTCCATGCTCCGCAAATTATCCTCTGTGGCAACAATAGATTGTTCAAGCTTTGTAAGAGCATCAGCCATACTCTCTGATAACTCATATCGCTTTTGTACTGCTAGGTCATCAAGTGAGTGCTTGAGTGAAGAAACAGAAGACGCAACTTCATCTATTTTCAGTCCAAGCTCGGTTGAGTATTCTTGTTGTAGCTTCACAGAGTCGTCTTTTAGTCCAGTCATTTCAGATTTCAGGGTGTTCTTGAACTCCCCATGTGTCGATGCGATCAAATCACGGGCTTCAACTGTTTGACTTGATAGAAGACCATTGAATGTAGCTTCCATACTTTGTGTAAGAGTGATGAACTGACGTGTTATGTCTTCGAGGTGTGTATGAAATTCTTCACGAATACCTAAGGCGTGTTGATCAATCCGGTCTACCTGTTGTTTGATTACAGCATCAATCTCAGCATCAATCTTATCAGCTTGAGAGGTTATCGCAGTGACACTCTGATTCATTCTTTTATCAAGTCGGTCTCTCAGACGCTCGTAGAGCTTCTTTGAATCAAGAATCTGTTTCTCGGTGGTAGCAACGAAGCTACTAATGAGGTCTTCAAGTGTGGATCCAACGTTTGCTTCAAAGTCGTGTGTAGTCTTCTTTACAGATGTGATTAATGCTTCATTTTTCGTTGACGTGTTTTTGATAATTGAGTTAAAGGCAGATTTCAGTCTGCTATTCATGGCTTCAGCCATAGTATTCAATTCAGTAGATTCAGTTTGAAGAATATTAGAGATGTCGTCAGAAGTTGCCTTTAGGTTCGTTTCAATCGATTTCGCAGTGCCTTGCACCCATTTGTCAAGCTCTGAATAGAGTGTTTTCGCAGCTTCATCACAGCCTGCCTGTTCAACATCATTCTGTTTTTGTAAAAGTTCAAGAACTAAGACACGAGTATCAGCGAGTGTGGTTTCGCAATCAGCTCCTAGATTAGTAGCTAATTCCTGAACTTGGTCATATTCTTCGCTAATCATTCCATTCAATTTCTCAATATGTGATGTGAGCGTGTTCTTGAGCACTTCGATATAGCTTGCATCTGTAGATGCCACTTGATTTAATTGAGAGGTTACGGATTGGGATGCAACATCCATGAAACTAGAAACCTCTGTTTTCCAATCATCAATATCTCCACTAACCGCATCTGTGATTTCGGTTGCTGAGAAGATTCTATTTCGAGCAAACTCGCCAAATTCCACTGGAATCTTCTTAGCTTCGGACAAGACTAACTGTAAGGACTCTTGGCCTGCGGAATAGGTTTGATCAAGTTCATCTTCGAGATGAGCAAGAAGTTCGGTGAGATTTTCAGACACTGAATTGAGAGTCTCGACGCCATTATCAGAAGCAGATGAGGCCATCGAGCTCAGTGCCTTTGTCATTTCCTGAGTGATATTTTGTAGCGCTTTAGAAGATGCTTCAAGGGCTTTCGTGACGGCTTTACGAGCAACTTCAATGAGGGATTGAGCTTTTACTTCAAACTCAGCTATTGACGTTAAAGTTGCTTTCCGTTCACCTTTCAACCATTTGTCAAATTCGCGGGAGATCCGTTTTACATCCTTTTCCAATCGAACTTGGCTTTTATCAATCTCAATTTGGAGTTCAGAGAGTTTGGCACCTAGTCTGTTATCCAGTGATGTGTCTAGCTTGTTCATGATGTCTTCAACTTCTTCAGAAACAGAAGCCATCACTGCTACCGCTGTTGATTTGACTTGTTCAATTCGACTGCTTACAAGCTCTAACATGTCATCCTCATATTTAGCAAGTGAGTTTCTTATGGTATCTAAGGATTTATTCTGAGAGGTGACAATCTTCTCAACATTATTATCAATCTCCCCAGATTTAGAGCTGAAAGTCTTCTGAGATTGTTCTACCAAATTTTCTATCTCATTCAAGCTAGATTTCAACTCATCTGAAAGAGCTAGATAAGGTGGCACAGGTCGATAGATTGGAACAATACCACTAATCTCTTTCACCAAACCCTTCTTTACAAGTCGTTGAAGGGCTTTCTCGACTGTTGATAGATTCTCCCCGGATATAAGAGAAATCCCACCTGCAGTCATGTTTCCACCAAGGTATACAGGTAGAATAGCCTTGGACTCGGCATCTGTGATGCCAAGATTCTTTTTCAGAACGGACACCACTTCCGTTATTGTTGTATCACTCATTTACGCATCCCACCACTGACAAGATTAACCACAACTCAATATGGCTAATGCCAGTTCATTCTTGCTTCTCAAACTTTGATACTCGTATGAACAGGTTTCTCAATAGACCTACTTCAAGATTTGACGAATCATCCCCAGCTATAACTTCAGCGTGGATTTTGATTGAATCATCTATTTCAGAAGTGTAGATGGTATCAAAGCCTTTTACTGACCCACCTTTTAGTTGATTTTTTACACTAGTTGGAGTAAGTCCCTCAACATCAATAGTGAGAAGCCACCAGTTTAGGGTTAAGTCGGTGATAGTTGATTTCAAACCATAATAGTTCGAGAAAATCTGACAGTAGAGATTAAACACCTCATAATTGTTAATTTGATCATGACGAGGATTAAGGGTAACAATTCCTCTGGCAAAATCAAAGTAGAATATCAGATTATCTCCTTTTACAATCATAACATTCTCTTCATGTGCTGAGGAGAATCCTTTCCATTCTTTCTTGAATTTGGTAGTGAAATGACGAATGGAACTAACACCTAATATTGATAACAAATCTTTGATTGGAATTCGTCTATCAGTCATTTCCCGTCCTTTCTTTTCAAGAACATAACGACGAATCTGTTCAAGGTGTTGGCTGTAGCAAAACCCTGGTAGATCTTGTGGATTGACGCCAATATCAATGAGTGCATTAAGATAATTCCTATTCATACATGCAGGTCTCACAGTACAACCTAGTCGATCTTCTTGACACACTGTACACTTCTTCTCATGAAGCTCGATGAGATCTAGAGCCAACTGAGTATCTGCTGAGCTATCAAGAAGACTAAGTCGTTGCGAGAATTCTTGGTTATGTTTCTTAACGTTCATTATCGTCAAATCCACCGAAGTCATGTAGCTAAAAGAGATGGAAAAAATCCAACTCAATGAGTACTATTGAATCACTGAAAGTGAGTCAAGTTGCGCATTGTGGTTTGATAGAGATAAACCTTGTTTTATCAAACCATAAAATGAGATGAAAATCCAGACTGATTAGCTGCTATTGGCCATTTCTTTAAGCTTTATCTTCCATGATTTGATTTCTCTACTTAAACTGGCTATATCATTCTCATTCAATGTTGCAGTGGGGGGATAGGATTTTAGTTCGCGAGCACGTTTACCGAATTGGAATAAAACTGGAGTATGTCCTTTGATCATAGTGGTAAGCTTATCGCGTACCGCTTCAAGCGATTCAGCCATCTCTGCGGCTTCAGTCTGTGGAACAACGAGAGCCATCAAGTTATCCATCAATGCATCAATTGTTGATGGCAAACTAGCCTTATCTAGAGCTTTAGGTTTAGGTTTCTCCTCAGGCTCAATCTCCGAAGGTGGTTTCTTTGCGGGTTTGGCAACTTCAACTGATCGAGCATCTTGACTCTGAATGAAAGATGAAAGTGTATCTACAGCTTCAGTGACCTTTTCAATTGCAGCATTGTATTTTCGTTCAATATCATCTAGTTGACGTACAATAATTCCTACAATCTCATTTGTCTCCTCAAACTTACTAGAGAGATCCTGAACCTTATCTTCTATGGTAGAAAGACCAGCAATGTAATTCTGAAGATCATCTAGTCTCTTGGGGACAGCATCGATATCTGCTAAAGATATCAAAATATCATCAAGCTTCTTTATGATTACTGTGGATTCTTTTGAACCTTCCATTTCTTTTACAGCAGAATCAATGCCATTGACGGACTTGGCAATATCATCCAATTTCTTGGACTCTATTCCTTTCAAAGATTTCGTGAGGTCATCAAGCTTCTTATCAATCTCTTTTAGATTATCAAGCTCTTTTAGCTCCTCACGTAGAGTGGCAAGTTCATCAGTCAGTTTATCTACTTTCTCTTGTATATCTTCGATGCCTACATCAATCTTCTCGGTGACCATAGCATCCCCTACTGAGGTGGCGATAATGTCCGTTTTGTGTCAGGGAGTGTAATTAGGCTTTCGGGAATGTAGTCATATCGGTGAAAAATAGATTTTTGGCAATAATTGGTGGGTTTCTTGGGTTGAATTATGCATTCTTTGCACGAATTACATCGATGTTAGCATCATCGAGCATTGGAAGAACATGTGCTTTGTTTTCTGCGTTCATACCTTTCCAATCGATGATAGCACATACTATAGGATTTGACGAACGAGTAATCATTTGATTCAGAACCGCATCTGTCAAACCATTTATGGCATGTTTTGGAGCCATATGACCTATCTTATAGTCATTCTCTAGTACAAGCTTGTTAAACTTGCTTGCATAGTGAGTGCCACCAAAGCCAATCACCGCATCTCCAGATAATGGTTCATCAATACAACCCATAACAGCGGATGCGACAGCGCTGGCGGCTTCTTGATGAGTCCAATATTCTTCTGAGCTCCCAAGCTCAACAAAAACAAGTGGCGTCTTCATTGATGTAGGACCATGGTGTGTGACTTCAAGCGATACATCAAATTCATTTAAGCCAAGACGGTTTCGCTCTTCATATAATTTCTTTAGTGCCTTTGAAACAAGTGAGGGTGCTGATACAGAAAGTTGGTGCGGCTCTCCTCCAAAGAGTGCTTCAGAACCCAAATTCCCAGTACTATGGACCAACAGTGCAGGTTTTCCTGATTCAGCACGGTGCCTTGAGCAAAAGATGAAAGCTTCTGTTTCAAAATGATTTTCAAGATGGTCGCAATGAATCATATCCCGATTTGTGGTGATTATCTTAACATTCTCCCCCATCGCAAAAATTGGATTGCCTTCAAATGTTTCTTTTGATCGAGTGAACCCATAATTTTGAACAAGTATGTCTTTAATCGTCAAACTTGCAATATCTTTCATTGAAGTGACTAGAATTCTCAAAGTCCTCTTCCTCGAAGTATCTATATTTGACACATCTCTAGTAAGGGTTCCAGACTGACTTCAATTTGTATCGTGACCTTCTCATTGAAAGCACTAAGAATCTCTGCCTCTATTCGGTTCTTGAACTCCTTAACCTTGTCAATTTGTTTCGTGATTTCATCTCTAATTCGCAGTAAATCATTATGATGATATTCTAAATTCTTTTTAGCTTCATTCAAAGCATTTTGAAGGGTTTCATTCTTTGCATAAACATCTGAGCCTGCGTATGTGTGCCGTTTATATTCAATCTCCTTCGCTTGATTCTGAAGATTCTGTAAACCACCCTTCTGTATTGCCTCAACTTCTTCAATTGCCCGCCTGACAAGCCTATCTTTGAGAGGCAGCTTTCCTCTTTCAATAGCTTCACGCAATCCAGTTAGCCCTTCATTCAGTCCAGAATACCCATCTGCTTCTTCTACAATTGCTTTGTATGGATCTTCAAAATAATCAGTCAATGCTTTCTGGCCTGTAGGACTCACGCGGATACCAGTATCATGCTGGAAGAATTTCTTTACCTGTTTCTTTAGAGGATTGAGTTTCATCCTTAAAATACTCCCAACATGTTCAGCTTGCTCATCTAAACTAAGGAGTTCTGTAACATTGGTGGTTTCAGAAAATTCACCATATGCTTTCTTCGCAGATTCAAATTCAGATTTTGCAGTTTCAATCTTCTGGCGAACTTGTCGAATTTGTTCTTCAAATATTTCTTTACTGAAGGTCAATTCGTGTAAGGTCTTAATACGACCTCCAATTCGTTCGAGATCTTTAACCCAACTAAATTCATACAATAGTTTGCTTATCTTATTCATTTCCCGAGCGAGCTCTTTCATATATGTGTCGAGGGTTTTGATAACATTCTTGTATCGTTTATCCATCCTACGAATCCAGCGAGCACCAGCGCCCCACAATTCTTGAATAAAACGCTGAATCTCAGCTTGCATTGCTTCTGTGTTTTCATAGGTTATATCTTTACCAACATAAAAATCCGAAACAATCTCATCAACCTTTTGTGCGAATCTTGTTGCTATACTTCCAGATTCGAGATCTTCGTCCTCTTCATCCTTGAACTCTTTTGATAGCTGCTCAATGTCTTTCAAGGTGGTTTCTACAATTCGATAGCTTTTCTCAGCTTGCTTGATGAAGTCCTTGGACTTGTTTCCAAGCTGCTTCTTGTACCACTTCTCGAGTTGTTCGACATTGAGATTTGTCATATGAAACGCACCTGGACATGTCACGGGATAGTGAGTGGTTTATCAACTTTATGAAGTACGACTTACTGGACTTTCTCCGAGTCAGCATGACGTTTATATCAGGATAGAGATAGGTTTCTTTAGCATAGGTAGCGTGATCGGTCATGTCTGAGATCTTGGAAACCGGCAACCGAAAGCCAAGGCTAGACCTCGCATACTGTGTCGAGTGTGTAACCTGAGGACGAGGTAGTCTGGGTTTCTTCATGAAACGCCTCAGTCTGATAGATTCCCGCGGAAAGGATCGACTGTTACTTAGAAATCCAGCAGGGTATAAGGGTGGATTCTGGTTGACGTACTATGTAGATGAGATGTTCTGCATAGCTGCGTCTACTGAGAATGACTCCTTCACTCTAGAAAAAACGGTGACTGGAAAAGGGATGCTTGAAGTATCGCTAAGTCATTCACCGTTATTGGATGGAGTACCAGTGATACGAACGGACATTCAAGTCTGGAGTCATAACAAACCCATGCTGCTAATACAGCATAAGACGACGAATGTGACTGAACAACCAATCAAAAACCTGAAGCTCTATGAATTCATGGACTTTGATGTGGGAGGTCCGGCTAGCTACAAAGACGATGTTGGTGTCTATGAACAGGAAACTAGCACAATGCTGGTTTATGATGGGAACCCTCTGATTGTAGCATTAGCATCACATCCGGAACCAGACCGATGGGAGATCTCATCACCAACGAAACTGAAAGTCAGTGAAGAATTCCCAGATCTACAAAACAATCTCGAGCTTGGACCAATGGACGTGGCGATTGGACTTCAGTGGAATCTTGGAACCTTGGTTCCAGGAGGAAGTAAATCAGTCGACATCGTAATCGCATCATCGACCAGTCTTGAAGAGGTCAAGACACTCATCCCTGACGGATGGAAGCTCTTCGAAAAGAAGATACGATGACACAAGGATGTAAAGGAACGCAGTTCTTGTAGAGAACCGGGCAGCACCCGATTTCTTCTTTTGAGAGCTATGAAAAAAAAAGGAAGGGGACAGCAGGTGTCCCCTTGTACTAGAGGTTGTCCTCTAAATAGTCTGCCAGCATCCGGGCTTCGTCCGTAAGACAAGCGAGCTGTCCTTTACTACTGAGTGTTCCACCAGTCAGCAGGCCCATATTCTTCAGAGAGCGTAAGTTCCACTTCACAGTGCTATAGGGAAGAGTACTTCTGCGCGAAACTTGGTCCGCAAGAGCCGTCAATGTAAACTCGTAAAACTTCAACAGCTCGTTACTCATTCTTAGTACCTGCTTTTGCGTATCGCTCAACCTAGCTTCAGCTAATCTGAAGAACGATGCAGCAAGACTTTGAAAAGCAGTTGTGGAGACCTTACGGTCACTTAAGAACACATTCACCTCGTGACTTAATTTCGCAGTCACCTGCTGGATGGTAGTCACCTTTTGTGTTCGAGACCCGATATCGATGGGCAGTGGTTGTAGTTTCGGTACCCATTGCGTTTTTCACCTCGTTTATTTTGGGTCAGTTTGTGCAAATTGATGTTTGTACTTAAGTTTTGCCTGTGAAGTAACTTCCAGCCAATAGTTCATCTATTCAAGATCAGGCATTTCAAGACCCATTCTTCGAAGCTTGCCAAACCCTTGACTGAAGAGACTCATGTGATGTCTGATACTCTCCTCCGCATCTGCAAGATCTGAAAGAAAGGGTACAAGCTCCTCAAGTCCTCCAGCTTCGTATTCCTCTTTCATTGAATGTATTGTATCACTCATTCCTAGCATTTCATCAGAAAGGACCTGTGTTAAATCAATCATAGATTGAACTACTTCACGGGCAACAGGGTCTGGCATATATGGAAGGAAGTCCTCAAAAGCAACTCCAGCATTTCTGCATTTCTCCACTCTTCCGGGTATAATCTCATCATACATAGACTGCATCCAGCTAATTCTTTCTCTACTAGTAAGGTCTCTCAGATTCTCAAGGGAAAAATAGCCAGTATAAGGTCCAAATTCTGTACTCTCAAAATAAATCCAATCTTCAAATGCGTCAAGGACACGACGCCATCCGTCATGCTCAGACATGGGCCCACCTAAAAGACTGTTATCAATTGAGGTTATAAACTAGCGCGGTTGAAGAGATATGAAGATGACATCAAATATTTGCAGATCCATAATTGAAATTCTCAAGGCAACAAAAGATGATGGAGAGTTAAAAGAAACTAGCAAATTGAATGAGGAGGTTTCTGAGCTACTTGGGATAATGTCAAATGAGAAAATGTCCGTCCGTATTGATAGGACACAGAGAATTACTCTTGCCAAAAGAGCTATACAATTAGGTGCCAATCTGTCTGAGATAGTTGAACTCCTAACCTGGAAGGATTTTGAGGGATTTGTTGCATCTATCTTGATTGAAAATAACTATGAATGTGTGGAGAGTTTTCGCAGAAGAGGAAATTCGTTAATCCAAGGCATGGAAATTGATGTTATTGGCTTAAGAGGTAATACCATCATCGCTATTGATGCGAAGATGTGGGGAATTAGAACTGGAAAAACCTCAGCTCTTAAAATGGCTGCAGAAAAACAGAAAGATAGAACACAGGAATTGAAAACTGAGTTGAATAATCTGTCCAAAAGGGTTCGAATGCTAAAAGAGGGAAAATACCAGCTAATTCCTGTGATTGTGACCTGGCTGGTAGAGGAAGTAGAGTTTCATGAAGGTGTGCCAGTGGTACCTATTTTCAAATTTAACTCATTCATTCTTGATATCGATCAATATGAAGATCTCATCGTTACATACACAAGTCATCATCATATGACATCAAACTGAAACAGAGTATTTGTAACCGTATCCATCAACAATTCGTCTATTTCAAGTCGGAATATATCATGTGCCTCTTTAAGAGCTGGATAAGTAAGAAGATTCGCCTTGGTTGCTTTTGTCAACGACTTCACCCGATCCTCGGGGCTCTGAGGAGAAGAATTCTCAAAAGCAGCTGCAGCTCGTTCGAGTTCCTCTATTACTGATCGAAGTGAGGGATTCGAAATTGAATGCGGATGTAGTGAAGCAATTCCCGCACTGCATGACGGACCCTCTCCTTCAAAGTTGCCGTGAGCAACAATAAGTATCCGTTTTGTTTCGTTTCTGGATGAGAGCCATTTTTCAAAGAAATGGTTCAGTTGACTAGTTTCATCTCCATTGTGACTATATTCAGGGACATATCCGCCTAGTGTCGGGATTGACATTGGAACCCCTTTTTTTGTATTGGGAGGGCGAACTCTAGAGTCTGAACAGATTAGAACGAGAAGGTTATCATCTAATTCATCAGGGATTCTAATCCTATGCATGAACTTGTTCTCATATTCATAGTTACGACCCTTTCCATGAACTATGATTTTTACACGTCCATTCTCATAATTTACTTGAAATGCAATAATTGGTAATGAGTGCAAATCGGGGTGTTGTGTGATATTTTCAATAGTTTCTCGAACTATTTCCATTGATTCATCAATATCAAATGTAACAATGATCCCTCTCTTATTAGGAAATTTACTATTGAAAGAGGCAGGACCCTTGAATAATGTTGGAGCCAAATCAGGGGGTAACAATGCATAATTTGGTACTCTACTCGCATGAAGTGCATCACCTTGACTCATACTGAAGAGCTGTAAATCCTGACCACTTCTGGTTATTGGAGAAATTAGTAGGAATTGAGGAGACTGTCCCTGAGATGCAAGTTCCATACGAGCTAAAAGAACGGGATCCTTTTTGCTCTCAGCAACAACCTTCTCAGATAATTCCATTAACTCATTAATCATACAAAGCCACTCAGATACATTCCCTGTATTGAATTGTGCCTGGAAAGTATTTGGGTTTGTCTAAATTCGAGAACTGGGGTTGTGGATAGTCCTTTTAACTGAGAATCAAGTCCCAGTGAATAGTTCGCTCAGGTGATATCCATGTCCATGCTAAAATTCGGAGTCGTCTATCATGACAACATAAACAATTGGGCAACCAAGAGTCTCATAGAAGCAATCGAAGCAAAAGAGCATGTCGTGAAACCATTTCGACTCTCAGATGTTTCTGCTCAACTCCCAAACAAATTCACTCATTTGGAAGATGAAGACATATCGGACATTGATGGAGTATTAGTTAGAACTATTGGATTCGGTACTGGGGACCAAATAACATTCAGAATAAGCCTGCTGGAGCATTTTGAAGATGTAGGCATCTATGTGATGAACCCAGCCTACTCCTTTAGAAGAGCAAAGGACAAGTATGCAACTTTGACAGCACTTCACAAGGCTGGAATAAAAGTCCCAAAAACCTACATTGGAGAGAATCTCGAAGCGGCAATCGAATTTGTAGACAAAGTAGGCGATGTTATCGTTAAACCATTGATAGGTGCACGAGGGATGGGAGCAATTAGAACAGAACATCGTGAACTTACATATCGAGCTATGAAGTTCATTCATCAATTGGGTCAAGTACTCTATGTACAAGAGGTCATTGATAAACCAAAACGCGACATTCGAGCTTTCGTAATTGGAGGAGAGTTAATTGGCGCTATGTATAGATATGTCCCAGAAGGTATTGAGGGAGAATGGAGAACAAACGTGCATGGCGGAGGAAAGGCAGAACTAGCCACTTTAACGCAGGAATATGAAGAATGTGCGATTAAAACTGCAGAGGTGCTGAAATTAGACTATACAGGTGTTGATATCATTGAGGCTCCAGATGGCCCGTGTGTGATAGAAGCAAATGCTGCTCCCTCATGGAGTGCTTTATCGAGAGTTACGGGGATTGATGTAGCTTCATTAATTATTGATAGATTAATAGAACAATCAACCCGTTAGTCTTGCTTTCAATATCTCCTCAACTTCATCTTGGCTCAAAATTCTGAAGATTTTCTCTTTGGTGTTAATCCTGCCAATCTCGAGCGTCTTTGCTTTTTCATCAGGATCAACATCGGCCTTATCAGTCGCTTTCAAGAGTCCCTCAATTGCTAAATCGAGTGCTCCATCAAGCGAGATTGAATCTTTGTACTTTTCACCAAAGAAGTCGCGAACCACATCAGCTTCCTTTCCGATAGCAGCTGCTTTCCATCCCCAGAATGAACCAGAGGGGTCAGTTGTATATAGTTGAGGACCATGGTCGTCAACGCCAGCAACAAGCAGAGACACTCCATACGGTCGAACTCCACCATACTGAGTATGAAGTTGTTTTGTGTCACATATATTTACAACTAGTGATGAAACGGATATGGGTTCGTCATAGCTAAGCCTATTGATTTGAGCTTGAACACGAGCCTGATCTATCAGCTTTCTAGCATCTGCATGCAGACCCGCAATTGCTGTTCCCACGTGGTCATCGATAAGTAGTATTTTCTTGAGCGAGTCAAGATCAGCCATTGGGTGAGGAGCACGTTTCTCTCCTACTAAGACAACACCATTTGTTGCCTTGACTCCCACAGCAAGTGGTCCGTGACGTACTGCTTCTGTAGCATATTCTACCTGATACAGTCGACCTTCTGGACTGAATACTGTAATAGCGCGGTCATAACCCATGCTCTGTGTTGGGAACATTGTCGAATATCACTCCAGCAAGTTAGAACGTAGCATCTTGCAAGATTCAAATCAAGGTCATTCCTAGGGCGTTTAAAAGGTTGTCTGTGTGTTCCCAAACGCTTTGTACTATCGCCAGTCCAGTCGCAATTTAATACCACTAGGAATTTGATTGAAGACTGATTTAACCTCGTCAATATCAGGTTCCCAATAATCTTTCACATCATCTTGTCGAGTACCCGAGGATTTTACATAATTTTGTACTGTATATTCTCCTGCAAAGCCTAGGTCATTTAGCAATTGAGAAATTTCTAGAATTTCAGATGGTCTGGTAAGTCCACCAACATATGTTGTTCTTGGCCAGAATGCAACATTGGAATCAAGAATCATCTTGATACTCTGTTCAACTTTGGACCAAGGATTGAGCTGGACACGTGTCACATAGCTATAATTTTCAGGGATTGTTTTAATGTCAAACCATATTGAATCCAAGAATGGAAGCGATTTCTCTAAGACACCAAGAATAGTTCCCTGAGTATTGAGATTGATATGTTTCGCATCTTCAGATCGTAATTCTTTGAGTAAATACGGTAGATCTTTATGGATGGTAGGTTCTCCTCCGGTGATGCAGTAGCCATTTGTCAGATTCCCTTGGAGTCGTTGTACAATATCTTCAATTGCCATTTCTTCACCAGATGTGCGCGCGATGATTTTGGCATTCTGACAGTATGGGCAATCCAAATTGCACCCTGCAGTAAAAAGTACACTCACAGGGATACCGGGAACGTCAACAAGACTAATGTCAATTATAGATGCAACGCGCATAACCTTTCAATTCCATATCATTCTAATTCAGGGTAGTGTACATCAGCCTGCATGGGATAATATTCGAGTAGTATTACTAGATTTCTTGAAGCTTTTTTCTAGAACTTACTTAAGATAAAACCTCTTGCAAACTTGTGGGGACCGTGCATATGACCATGGAGAATAAATGTATCTCTAGAAACGACATTCTTCAAAGTACATTGTTTCATATTCAAATCAAACAGTGTCAATATATTGATAACTTTCCAGAAGCCGTTACGACAGTTATTGATAATGCGGTGGGAAAGAAAAAGCTGAAGAATTATAGTGAGATTAAGAATAAACTCTATCGTATTAGAACTAACTTTTTCGCGATTAACAAAGGAAAGGTTAGAAAGAAGGACTTCTTTGAGGGCCTTTATGAACGTATAGAGAACCGCATACGATAGTAAAGCTGATTCTATCTCTTCTTTCTAGAATTCGCTTTTTTAAGACTGACAATGAATTTCGAACCCAAAGCAGGTTTACCATTTACTCTATCTTGAACTTCAATTGACCCACCATATTTACGTATCATTTGAGATACTAGAGCGATCCCTACACCACCGCCATGTTTTCTCTCTTTGAACAGAGTGCTTTTTCTTAAATCACTGAGACCGGGTCCATCATCAGCTATTATTATGTTGTACGAATCAGCCTTTTCTTTACATTCTATCCAGACTTGTTTCCTTTCTTTTGGATTGTGACGAGCTGCATTCTCCAATAGATTCCAGAGCAACTCACCAAGTAAAACATCAGCTTCAACAAGTAGATTCTTTTTCAGTCCTTGGACATGTACTTGGGCGCTATAGACTCGTTCCAAGACCTTGATTTTCTCAGTTAGAATAGGAATGGCATCAATCCGGGAGAGTGGAATGTACCGAATTTGAGCGGCACGTTTCACTTTAGTAATAAGCCGATTACATCGCTCTACAGCATCAAGAATATCCTTTCTTGCATCAATGATGTAAGACGGAGGCACTTCTTCTTCAAGAAGTCCTGTACTTGTCATGATTACCTGAAGTTGGTTAGTGATGTCATGACCCAACAAATCTAGATAGAACTGGACTGTTTCTTCTGCTTCTTTCTGGGATGAGATTTCAGTAATTACAGCAAAAGTACCAATGAATTTGCCAGAACGGTCGAAATATGGAGTAGCGGAAATAATAGTGGGGATGATTTCTCCAGTTTTACTAACCCAACTCAGTTCATAGCTGTCTGAAACTCCAGATTTTCGCTCAGACATTTTTGTGTTGAATTCGTCTGCAGTCATCTCCTCAGTAAGATCTGTCCATCTTTTACCAATTATCTCAGAGGATTCATATCCTAGCATTCGACAAAAGGCGTCATTCGCATAAACCAAGTTACCGGATTCATCATCAATTGCCAGACCATCATTCATAGTTTCAACTAGTAGTTTATACCTTGTTTCAGATTCTTCAAGGGCTTCCCTATTTTGGAGGAGCTGTGTTATATCAAGGTAATGAGCAATGGTTTTGGTTTTTCCATCAGATGTCTGGAATATTTCTATTCGTCCCTCGAGTGTAATTTCCTTTCCATCTGCTCGTATTATATTGAATGAATACACGTCAGGAACTTGTTCACCGCTTCGCCTACGCTCATATCTTTCTGCTATCGTCTTTACCGTGTCATCCTGCAAATATTGACGAAAATCATGACCAATTTGATCTTTGCTTTTAGCACCAAAAATTCTCGCGCCTGGTTCGTTGATATATTCTAGAATATAGTCATCACCAACAATAGCTATGCCTTCATGCGCATTGTCAAGAATTATTTTTAGAATTGCTTTATCTCCCAAGGAATCGAAAAACAAGTCTCTTTCATCAGATGCATCTGATTTATTTTTTTGAGCCCGTTTTCTAGTTCCCTGCGGCATTTCTTGCATCCTCCAGGATCAGTTTATCTCGAATTTGTTGGCTAAGTTGGGTTGAGTTGCTAATGAATTATTTTGAGATTGAATCAACATTTTCGCATTTTATGCCTTCCTAGCTCCTAAGTAAATTTCATCCAGGACTTGTTAATCTCTTTTGAACACCAGTATCTTGCTAGATAATGCATCTTAACAATCAATCGATTTAGAAAAGCTACATAGAGAAATGACCCATAAACAGTAAGCGAGATATGTATGATAGAGAATTAACGCGTGATGCTCTTGATTGAGATTTCAAAACCCCTAAAGATTGGATTCGAAAAGACTTGCGAATGTCCTCCAAAACACATCAACTGCATGACTGCGAAGGAATGGCTCCAATCACAGATTGCAATATGGGAGTTTCATTACGAGAAGAGAGATATTAGAGATAAACATATTCACCCAGCAGTTTTTGCAATCGCACTTCCAGAGAAATGCATTAGATTGTTCACCCATAAAGGTGAACTTGTTCTTGATCCGTTTGTTGGTATAGGTACTACATTAGTGGCAGCCCAAGATCTCGGACGCAATGCAGTGGGATTTGATCTTAAAGCTGAATATATTGAGTTAGCAAAAACACGACTAGCAAGTAAACAGTGTGAAACAGTTCAACTAGCGATTAATGATGATGCATTGAACATATCTGATTATTTTGAGGAGGAAACAGTAAGTCTGTGTGTGACATCGCCACCATATGCGAATCTACTAAATAGAGCTCGTAAAAATAAGAGCAAACGTGGGGATCTCAGGGAAGACAAGCATTTTCTTGAAGTGCAACAATATTCCGAGGACCCTCGAGACCTTGGAACTATGGGTCCAGACTTATATGCTGATTCATTAGGTGAAATCTTCGGGCGTATTCTACCTATTCTAAAACCAAATGGAAATTGTGTGATTAATATTTCAGATTACTGGTGGAAAGGACAACGTATTCCAATTCATGTGAAAGTAATTAATACACTTCAAAAGGTTGGATATGAACTTCGAAATACTATAATTTGGGATAGACGTAATGTTGTAAACAAGGTTGGCATCTTCGGGTGGCCTTCCAATTTTATAACTCTAACAACAACTTTCGAGTATCTACTCCATTTCTGGAAACCCTCAAAATGAAACTTCATTCTCTAAAAGCCCAGAGCAGAGAAGACCAATCGCTTGACCTTTTCAACATTATTTCTAACCACAGTCCAGGTTTCTTCATCATCCTCATATGGCGGTTCTTGCTTCGGAGGTTCATAATTGTAGCCCGAGAGTACAGACATTACAATTCCAATACCCCACTTGAATGATTCATTAGTATAACCACCTCCAGCTAACACACCGAGGCGTTTGTGACTGAATCTATGAGCTGCATTGTGAAAGTACGAGGTTATGTATTTGATAATATCAGTCGTCAGATTGAGATGTGCAAGACGATCTTTGTAATGAGCGTCAAAACCTGGAAGAAAGATGATGAAATCTGGTCGAAAGAAATCGACTAGAGGTGGCACCAGCTCATCAAAGGCATATCTATAGACACCATCGCAGGAGTCCATTGGAAAATGCATATTGATGTTATATCCAAGACCTGCTCCTTCCCCTATATCCTCAATGAATCCATCATGTGGGAACATCCATTCTGGGTCTTCATGAAAGGAGATTTGCATAACTCCGGGGTCATTGTAAAAATATGTTTGAGTCCCGTTTCCATGATGCACATCAAAATCAGCAATCAGGATTCTTTGATAACCTTGAGATTTCAATTCATAAGCTGCAGCAGCTACATCATTAAATATGCAGAAACCACCCCCCCACTCAAATTTTGCATGATGAAATCCACCTGTTGGTGAGAGAAAATGGTCAACTTTCCCAGAGGAAACAGCACGAACTCCTGTAACAGTTGCACCTGACGTTATGCTCGCATTTTCATAAATCCCAAGAAATCCAGGTGTGTCTATAGAAATCTCACCTAGACCAGTTTCCGAAATTTTTCGAACAGCATCTAGATACTCTTTTGCATGAATAGTCAGTAGAAGATCGTCAGTTAATGGTTCGGGTTGAAGAACCTCTACATTAGGTTGACTGAGAAAATCGTTATCAGCAAGAAAGTCGCGCACCATTTGAAACCGTCCGACTTTGATTGGATGCTTTGATCCAAAATCAAAAGTTTCCAGACTAGGATTCCAAAGAAAGCCAACCTTGCACGTGCTCGAACTGTTCATCATTCTGCTCGGATTCTATGCACACTTATATGGCTATGCAACAAGTGTTCACAAGGTGCAGAGAAGAAATTGAAGATTCGCTCGGTTGCCAATGTGCTTACTTCTGCAAATGTATACTCCGTATATGTTAGGCAAAGAAAGGATGCCAGCACTCAGATATTTTCTCTTGATTATGGTGACCAGCTTAGAGTCTTTGACGCAAAGGGAATTCTTCGTAGTGCTAGAAAATGGAGCAGTAAGGTCAGATGCATTGCTGTAGGAGATATTGAAGGAGAAGGAAAAGACGCTCTTGTGGGAGGAGTGGGGAAAAAAGTACTTGTTGTGGACCATAGGGGAAGTCCAGTATGGAACATCAGACTCGAGAGTAATATTGTGGCATGTGATGCAAGAGATATCGATGGGGATGACGCTGCTGAGGTCGTTGTTGCACTAGAAAATAACCGAGTGATATTATATAATGACGACAGGGACACCATTTTCGCAAAAACAATGCGAGACCCTGTGGCTGATGTTTGGCTTGAAGACATAACAAAAGACACTGAATTAGAAGTAGTTGTTGCTGAAATGAGTGGCTTGGTCACAGTCCTCACTGCAGCAGGTTATCAATTAAAGGAGCTCCAATTAGGTTCTAGTCTTTCAGTTTTTGCGGTACTTTCATTCAGTGATCGAATTTTATTCATTACAGGAGACCATTCTTCAACACTACGGATTTGGGACATTGATGGCAATGAGATCGCAAGACTTGATGTTGAAGACATTCCCAGAGCGATGGCTACTGGTATTCCAGATGATATTTCAGATGTTGCTTTTCTTGTGGTTAGTACAAAGAATCGAAAACTTAGCTTTTGGGAAGTTCAAGAGTCCGGAAAGGTGACAAGAACTGAGAAAGTGATTCTTCAGCAAATTGGTTCTACCAAGACTGTTCTTTACAGAAGAGCAATAAAATGCGGTAATTGTGGTGCTCCTACTTCACCAGAAGCTGCAACATGCACATCCTGCGGTGCTCAATTGGAAATGATCGAAGAGTATATCCTAGAGGAATATATCCAAGAAAGCATTGATTCGATCACATCCAAACACAACCGAATTAAACTCAAGGAACTAGACAGAATTCTTCGAAAGACACTTCCTAGACCAGCCGCCTATAATTTGCGTCGTAGTCTTCAAGCGATGATTCAGAGTGATGTAATAGAAGGCCACATTGATGGCAACACATTTGTGAGAACAGAGCCCAAGAAGAAGATTCCAGCACCTTCAAGACAAGATATCCAAAAGGTGAAAGGAACTCTTCGAAACCTTCTCCGTGGAACTGATACATTGGATATTAGTCGTCTTGAACGGGAAACAGGAGTAAATCGAAGAATATTGCGGCGGACCCTTATCATCCTACTTGGTGAAGGAGCAATTCAGGGCTCGTTATCCGGGGATGAATTCACACTGGAACAGAAACAAGACCTCAATGATTTCGAAAGAAAACTTCTTGATGAACTTGGCACTTGGAGTGGTTAAAAACAGTTGAAGTTGAAATCATTGATACCGAAGATTGGTAAAATAATGGTGGAGAGCAAATGAACATCTCAAAACGAATTGTAGTCACGTTTGTCGTTGTAGCATTGATACCGATTCTAGTGATTTCTTCATTATCGATAATTGCTATTAATGACGTATCTAATGCGAATGCTGCTGATGCTGCAGAGGAACTGAAAGCTGAAGAGTTAGCGAACTTGGTCAGGCTTTCAAATGACACTGGCCTTTTCATTGAAGAAAGATGGAAGAACTATGTCGACGGAGTCTATATGATGGAGGCATACTGCGAAGATCTATTCAATGAGAGAATTAACGCAACACCACGATATAGCTATTATTGGGATTCGACAGAGGAGCCCAATTGGGGGGACTTGACATTTGAAACGGATCCGGATATTGTGACTGCATATTTTTCTGATTTCATCACATTTGAAACTGATTGTTATTACATGCCAAGGTTTGCATGGAATAACAACGATCCTCATGACCTATCTCCTGGAACACAGTATGCTCTGGATGTTTCATCCAATATGGTCAACATCTTTAGATCTCTTCATGAGATGAATGAAGATTATAGATGGTTATACATGGGATTCGATTTAGGAATTTCCGACCAACACTTATTCAGAAATTACCCATTCGATGACCTCATTTATTTCCAACAATATGATAATGGAAGTATAAAACCACCAGAAGAAGACTACGATCCTAATGTTGAGGCGTGGTATACGAATGTGGCTGCACATGATCCGAGTGATAACTGCATAGTTTTCACTGAGCTAAACATTGATCCTTCAGTTGGACTTGTGATATCTATGGGGAGACCAGTCAGGTACGATAATGGAACCCTAATTGGTGTTGTGTCAGCAGATGTTACAATGTTAACAATCAATGAGAAGGTATTGAATCTCGAGGTCCTAGAGAATGGATACTCATTTTTACTTAATCGTAACGGAGTTGTTGTTGCACACCCTCAACTTGGAACATTTGATGAACCACTTCCGATTGAAGAGCTTGAATTCGATAGTTCGACAAGTCCAGAGGCGGTTGCATTTGGAAGTCTACTAAGCTCATCAGTTCTAGTAGAAGCCTCTGGATTAGTAGAGTTTCAGAAAGACGGACAAACTTGGCATATGGCTTTTGTAAATGTC
>JAEORI010000024.1 GCA_016840965.1 Candidatus Thorarchaeota archaeon
GGAGAAGGCAGTTGCTGCAAGTGCTCCTCTTCTTTTCAAGCCAGATGGTCGGATTTTGATTGGGGATGAAGATAGAGTAATCATGAGATTTGCCTCGATTCTCCCCGATTACAATCATGCTTGGAAACGCCTATTGACTGAAATCGCAAAAGAGGCAAAGAACGCAGGGTGGGCAAAAACACCTATTCGAGCACTCTTTGGTTTTAGAACGCAGGATCGACTTGCACAAGCAATGTCTGAGGTCATTCTAGAGATACAGGAAACAAATAGCGTCTTTGTCTATCGTGGTGAACCGGAGAAGTAGAAAATGGAAGTCGAGTACAAAGTTTGGGAACCCGACAAAGGGCTTGAGGATATCCAAGCGAAGATATTCTCTGAAGCTTCAGGTATTCCTGAACGAGCAGAAGTCATCCGAACAAGAAATCTGAACAAAGCACCTGAAATGACTAGGTATGCCTTAACAAAGGACGGGGAACCACTTGCGTATGTAACAGCTCGGGATTCATCAAGTGAACCTGGACGAACATATGTCGGATATCCGTGGAAACTCGATGGCTGTCCTGAGGATGTTCAGATGAAGATCTTCAATGAAATGATGGCATACCTAGATGCTCGAGAGGAGACTCAAGTCGTTGCAACGACAGTGATTGAAACTTCAAAGCTACGTGATATGCAAAAGAAATTCTTCTCTGACCTTGGTTTCCAAGAAGACGACCATGTTTTTCGATATGTGTTGCCAATGGATGTGACTGAAACAAGTAACATGAAGGTCTCTGAGAAGGCATCAGCTCTTACGAACAAAGTGGCAACCGAGGCAGACCTCGATCATCTTGTGGAAATCTTTCAGCAAGATAATGGGTTGAGTACGCAGATATCGGATGTTGAAGGGATTAAGAACTACTTCACAGAGAGGGTATTGGCGGATGGTCATGCTATACTACTCTTCGATAATGATAAGGTTGTTGCCGCTACCGCACCTCTTCGTCTTCCACCTGACCATATCAGAATCACAGGAGATGAAGAGAGAATAATAATGAGATTCACAGCAATTCGGCCTGGATATAATTATGCATGGAGTCGATGGTTAGTCGAGTTGGCAAAAGAGTGCAAAAACGCTGGTTGGACTAACATCAAACTCCAAGCTGAAACAGGGTTCGTAGCAGGAGGACCTGCGATTATTGGACTTGCTGAATTGAGACCTGAGATTGTTGATTTTGAAACAATAATGGTAAAACGTGAGTGAGAATATGCAATCTATCAAGCAAAAGAAAGGATTTGAGCAACGGACCTCGTGTTCCAAAACTATACTCGGAATTGTTGGCAGTCCCCGACGAGGAGCCAACACGGAAACCCTCGTCGATTCTGTATTGGCGGGTGCATCAGAGAATGGAGCCACTACAACAAAAGTGATTCTATCAGAATTGAGAATAGCTCCCTGTCGTGCTTGCAACAAATGTCAAAGAGATGGCAGTTGTATTCACGAAGATGATATGGGTGCACTTGTTGAATTAATGGAGAAGAATGACATCTGGGTTTTTGGAACGCCTATTTTTTGGTGGGGACCAAGTGCCCAGTTTAAAGCGTTCGTTGATCGATGGTATGGAATTGACCAACGGATATTCCAAGGAAAGCAGATAATCCTAACAATTCCGATGGGTGGCAGAGATGCCCATTACGCTCGCCATACCGTGGGTATGTTCAAAGATATTTGCAATTGTCTTGGAATGGAATGGCTCGAAGTTGTTGGTGCTCCAGGAATGACAGGATTGAGATCCGCTCAGGAGAATTATCGCTTATTAGAAACAGCTAGAGAAGCTGGTGCTATTGCGACCAATAACGAATAGAAAGGAGAGAAGCTACATGCTTCTTTCCATTTCATTTGCTTGTGAAAGACTATCGTTACAAACACAATATATTATCTCGGGAAATGACCAAAGTTTTGATACTTGGGTCCATGTACTTGAACCAACGACTAGTTATACAGGCGGTGGCGGACTTCCAATTAATCCAATTATGTTATTGATCTTAGGTGCAGGTGGAGCTGCTGTAGTTATTATCATAATTGTTATTGCTATGAAGAAAAGAGTTGCTAAACTCAAATGGGAATCAGAATGACTCCCTTTCAGGTTTTTCTTAATATTAGCTGGATGGCAGGAAGACTGCTTCTTTCAGTTCGACTCCTGTGCTAGTGGAGTATACTCTACCAGTGTAGTATAATTCATCGTGATTTTGAACTACCAACAGTCTAAGTGGGTATGCATATTCCATTTTTAGTTTTTGGAGAATTGTAGCCAGTCTTCTATCACTCAAAGGTTCGGAGAGTTGTGAATCCATTTGTCGATACTTGATTTTATTCCATCCAAAAGAAAAGACCATTATAAGATCCGCTAGTAGCATCATAATAAGCACTATCGTGAATATTGGGGACAGTGAGAAGATTGGCATAAACGCAACGACTGCCATAAGCGCTGTGACAGCTATCATCATTAATCCAAGCGGCTTCATCATCTTCATTTCTGTTTCTTTTGCTTTGCTAACAATCGAAGGATCCTGTTTAACGAGCATGTTCTTTTCAAAACGCTCTAAGGTATATCTGACTGCATTTGGTCCTGCTAATGCGAGAAATGCATATTGTCTGGGAGGTGTAGGATATAGAACCATGCCCACCTCCTCTATTCCACTCTCCTTTGTGTCGAGATATGAAATTGCATTAGAGAGAATACCTCTTCTTATGCCATAAAATGAAGTAGCTGAAATCAACTTATACCACCAAACTATCCCTGCAATGATGAAAGGTAATCCGATGATGAAGACTGTGAAGAGGAATGACATGTACCAATTCACTCCTTCGCCATGACTAAATAA
>JAEORI010000025.1 GCA_016840965.1 Candidatus Thorarchaeota archaeon
AACCGCGGCATATGCTTTTGGTGATATTGGAAAATCCTCAAGCTCAATTGCTACTCGAAAACCTAGAGAGTGCGAGAGGACACCATAGCTCTCATTGTCAACACTTATGAAGGTGGTTTGAACATACCTAAGAGCGGCATAGGCATCTTGTGCCATTTGAGTGAAATCGGTTATGTCGAATTGAGCAATCGAGTCACCATGTCCTGGAAGGTCTATAGAAACTACTGTGAAGTTACGTCGTGCTAGCTCGATATTGAACGGAAACATTCCTTCCTTTGAACCTGTGAGTCCATGAATGGTCAGGATAACTGGCATTGGTTCGTAGTGGTTTACCGATCTTGGCGAATAAATTAGAAGTTCAACAGATCTACCTGGCGCACTTTCAACTGACACCCTTGTCACAGAAACATCGCCCAATCCTCTATCTGCAGCCCATGATAGATAGAATGAAGAACAGATTAAGATGGATAAGATGAAAATGGTGAAGTAAAGCGGCTGTCTATCCATGAAGTCCACCGTTTCGATGATATTCTTGACAATCTCAGTGACATAAAGCTGACGATGATTGATGAGTTACATAAGAAACTCATGAAAATGGTGACCCTATGAAGAACCATCTTTCTTTCTGGGAAATAGGGGAAAAATAGATCGGGGTAAAGACTTAGGTCAATTGACTTCCGGTCTTTCTCATCTCCCATCTGTTGACGCTTAGTAAGATGCCCATTAAGATAATGTAAATTCCAATGAAATTAGCCAAGAACAGCATTTCATTTGACTGAACATCTTTAGTTAAAAAAACTGCAAGCATCAGTAGTATCCCAATTGGCACTGGACTACAACCACACCAGAAGGAGATTCCCTCTGTTTTAATCCCTCTTCTTGAAAGCATCAAAAAAAGCAATAGAACAAGGTCAACGAATAATATTGCTGATGCGAGATAGGGATCTAGAAAAATTGGTGAAATACCAAAAATCAGAATTAATAGAAGGAGGATATTCGATCTTGAGTGGTTAACTCCTTTTATTACATAATTAATTCTTTTGGGAATAGGCTTAGGAGGTGGGATAAAGGGACCAAAAGGTATTTTCGTCTGGATTTTTTCGTCAAGGTTTTCTAATCCCATAATGGCATCTGGATAACTTCGTCCTCCCTTTGTTTCCATACCCCAGATCGATCCACCAAGAGAATGAGTAACGATTCCATCATCGCCATCTAGAGTGACGGACAGACCATCTTTAGGAAAGACATCATTTCCCAGTATTTTGGGTATATCATAACATCTTTGGAGTATGGTATTGATTCTCTTGGATTTTAGAATCGCAGGAATCTCCTCACTCATCTGTGACTTTTGTTGACCTAGGAGTTCATCAAGAAACTCCTCGTACATAATGATACGAAGATCTCCTACTGCGAAGAACCATGCTTCAACTTCACCATAAACTCCCAAGAAGATTGGTTTGATGACAAGACACTTGTCTGCACTCTGGAAAATAATGGTTCGGGGCACTCCAATCGCAAAGGCATAACAAATAGCATCCAGCGTAACAAAGTAGGGATCTGTATTCTCCTGCTGATGGAAGAGTGGATCAGTTGAGTAAAGAAAAGTTCCGTCTTCCTTGAATATAGTGATGCTGTCGTACCCCAAAGCATCTCGGGTTTCTCTCAGGATTTTTTCAGCTTCTTCAATCAGATGTGGTTCTGTTGACCTTTCCAACACTACTCACAAGTTAGTTCTTGGACATCCAGTGCTTATCCTTTTTGGCTTACAGGTTTTAGTAACTTACACCGAGCTTTTTCGAGAGCTTCTCAAGCATATCCTTGACCATCGTTTGAAGGTCATAGTCTGGTTTCCAACCCCATTCCTCACGGGCTGCACTATCGTCTAGTGATGCAGGCCAAGACTCTGCTATTTCCTGCCTATAATCAGGTTCATAACTTATTTCAAATGCAGGAATGTGCTTTTTAATTTCCGCAGCAATCTCCTCTGGTGCAAAGCTCATTGCAGTGATGTTGAAACTTCTGTGTTTCAATCTGCTTGCGTCAGCTTCAATCAGGTCTATGGTGCATTTTGTGCAATCAGGCATATACATCATAGGTAGATAGGTTCCCTTGTCAAGAAACGAGGTGTACTTCTTGTGTTTTAGTGCCTCATAGAAAATCTCAACAGCATAGTCAGTTGTACCCCCACCTGGAAGTGCCTCTGAACTGATTATACCGGGGTAACGCAATGAGCGGAAATCTACGCCATAACGTTTGACATAGTATTCGCCCCATAATTCAATGAAGACTTTAGAGACCCCGTATGCTGTTGTTGGTCTTGTGATGACATCATTTGGTGTGTTTTCTTTTGGAGTACTAGGTCCAAAAGCTGCAATCGAACTTGGAATCATGACCTGATCCAGTTCAAGAATCCTAACAGCTTCGAGGACATTGTAAGACCCCTCAATATTGGTCCTATAGGCCAGTTGGGGGTTCTTTTCACCAACCCCTGAAAGAACTGATGCATTATGTATCACGATATCGATTTCATTATCAACAAGCATTGCTTGCAGCTGGTTTTCGTCAAGCACGTCGAGCTGTAAATAGGGTCCGTCTTTCTTGAGAATTTCAGGAGGTTTTTTTCTTCCAGTGGCAACGACATTGTCGCCACCATATTTCTTCCTCAAAGCACCAATTAGCTCGGTCCCAATTTGACCATAACTGCCAGTCACCAATATCCGTTTCATTCTATCAACCCTTAGGAGATGATGTGAATTAGTGCCTTGGCCGCGATATCTCAGTTTTAAGTTTTGACCTCGCAGCCTTTACTACTTTCGTATGTTTTATGACATCTATTTTACACAGAGTAATTCCATAATGATAAAGAAACCACCATAGACAGTGAAAAAGTCAAAAAGAGAAAATAATTGATGGAGCTTCCAAGATATGAAGCTCCTCCAATTCTTATTTTGTTCTATCTTTCAGAAGAAGCCAATCAACTGATTTTATCGCTGCTTGAGCAGCAGCCAATCTGGCAATTGGTAACCTGTATGGTGAACATGAAACATAGTTTAATCCTATTTCGTGGAAGAATTCAACAGATCGAGGGTCTCCACCATGCTCTCCACACACTCCAAGTTTGATGTCCGGACGAGTCTTTCGTCCTCTCTCGATTGCTATCTCAATGAGTTGACCAATACCTCTTTTATCTATGCTAACGAATGGGTCATTTCTCAGGATGTGTCGATCAAGATACTCAGGTAAGAATGAATCAATATCATCCCTGCTGAAACCGAAACCCATCTGTGAAAGGTCGTTAGTACCGAAAGAAAAGAACTGAGCTGATTCAGCCATATCTCCAGCACGCATGCAGGCTCTTGGAATCTCAATCATTGTACCATATAAGTACGGGATGTCAAAACCAACTTCATCTCGAACCTCCTTGTAGACCCGATCAACTATCAACTCCATTGTTTTGAGCTCAGCGGAACCAATAGTGACTGGAATCATTATCTCTAAAGAGACCTTCTTGCCTTCTTGCATTAGTTCTGCGCCAGCTTCAAGAATGGCTCTGACCTGCATCTCATAGACCTCAGGATAGACAATCCCTAAGCGCACACCCCGTAAACCCATCATTGGATTCTGTTCATGAATCTGCTCACCGCGTTTCCGAACATCATCAACTGTAATGCCTAACGAATGAGCAAGTCTTTCTTGGCCAATTCTTGACTGCGGGACAAACTCATGTAAGGGCGGATCGAGCAAACGGATGGTTACTGGTAATCCATTCATAACCGCAAGAGTCGCCTTGATGTCTTCTTTTACATACGGTGCAAGTTCTTCAAGAGCATGCTGTCTCTCTCGCTTCGTGTTACTCAGTATCATTTTCCGGAGCAGGAATAGAGGTTCATCGCTTCCTTCCCCATAGAACATATGCTCCGTTCTGAGAAGGCCTATACCTTCAGCTCCGAACTTTAGAGCAATCTCAGCATCTTCAGGATTATCTGCATTTGCTCGCACTCCTAGTCTACGGTACTTGTCGATTAGACTCATGAATTCCTTTAGCTTCGGATTTTCAGTTGCCTCAATCATTGGCAACTCACCATCATAGACCAAGCCCATCGTGCCATTGAGTGTGAGAAGATCACCCTCTCTGTATACTTTATCGTTAATAGTCAGTGTTTTCTCGAATGTGTTAATATCGAGACCTGTCGCGCCAACAATGCAGCATTTACCCCATCCGCGTGTGACTAACGCAGCATGGCTCGTCATTCCTCCTCGAGCTGTGAGAATCGCATTGGCGGCCCGCATACCTTCAATGTCTTCAGGACTGGTTTCTTCGCGCACAAGAATTACTTTCTTGCCGTTCTTATGCCCTTCAACTGCAGCCTCAGATGTAAAGACAATTTGACCCGATGCGCCACCCGGTCCTGCTGGGAGCCCTCTGGCAATTGGCTTGACCTGAGCTTCTGCATTTGGGTCTAGTATCGGATAGAGGAGTTGCCCAAGTTGTTCTGGATCGACTCTTAGGATAGCTGCTGGTTCATCAATGAACTTAGTATGAAGCATATCCATTGCAATATTCAACGCTGCAGTAGCTGTCCTTTTTCCAACCCTGTGCTGAACAAGAAACAATTTACCTTCCTGAATCGTGAATTCGATATCAACCATGTCTTTGGTATCATTTTCCAGCGTATTCTTTATGTCAACAAGCTGTTCGTAAATATCAGGCATGGTTTCTTCAAGTGTTGGTAAATCCTTGCTTTGTTCATTCTTACTCTCCTCGTTCATTGCATTTGGAGTTCGTGTACCTGCTACGACATCTTCGCCCTGTGCATTAATGAGAAACTCGCCATAGAAATTGTTCTCGCCTGTCGCAGGGTTTCGAGAGAACGCTACTCCTGTCGCGGAGCTGTCTCCCATGTTGCCAAAGACCATGCTCTGAACTGTGCAAGCTGTTCCCCACTCATCAGGGATGTTCTCAATCCTTCGATACGCTACTGCGCGAGCTCCTCCCCAGCTCTTGAAGACTGCACCTATTGCAGCCCATAATTGTTCATACGGATCATCTGGAAATTCAACGCCCATTGTCTTTTTGATGGTGTCTTTGAAATCCTCCACAATCTCCTTCAAATCCTCCACCTTCAGGCAGGTGTCAGTCAAGCAGCCCACTTCCTTTTTCTTCCTCTCGAGGATTCTCTCAAGACGCTGACGAATACCTAAGCCTTCTTCAGGCTCTATCCCTGCCGCTTTCTCCATGACAACATCGGAGAACATCATAATGAGACGTCGGTACGAGTCATAGACAAATCTCTCGTTCTGCGTTGTTTCAATGAGGCCTGGGATCGTGGATGTTGTTAGACCAACGTTGAGTACGGTTTCCATCATACCCGGCATTGAGCTTCGTGCTCCAGACCTGCAAGACACAAGAAGTGGATTCTTGGGGTCTCCGAATTTCATCCCCATGTATTCTTCAATCTGTGTCATAGCTTTTTTGACATCTGATTTGACCTCTTCACTTAATCCTCCAGATGCGAGGTACATATTACACACATTCGTAGAGATTGTGAATCCTGGTGGGACGGGGAGACCAAGTAATGTTGCTCCTGCAAGCGATGCTCCCTTACCTCCCAATAGGTTCTTCATTGAGGCATTTCCATCTGCTTTTCCTGCACCAACCGTGTAGACGTGTTTCTCCTTACTCATCTTATCATTACCCACCATATAACATGAATTCAGGTGAGACTCTAGCCTAATCTAAAGGCGAGATACAAAGTAGCACAATCGCTAATTACCAATTAGGGGAGTTTAATCCTCTATGCTACTTCGTTATTCACTATGGTTCATTATTAAACTGTCTGTTGAGGCGTAATCAATATGTCGCGGTCATGCCGAAATCCTTTTTCAGGAGTTGTATCCGTCATGTGTGTCTTCATGGGAGGATTGTAGAATGATTGACTTGACAATGAAAGAAACCCAACTTAAGAGAACTGTTGAAAGATGTCGTGAACGCAATATCGTCATACCAACTTTTGCACAGATGAGAGACCCCGTTAATGCACCTCGTAAAATTAAGAATCAACTGAAGGATATCGCTCTTTGGGATGTTGTCCCACAGAACCTCTACAGAATCACTTGGAAAAATGAGCCTATCGATAAGGGAGGTCTCTTTAGACCTATCGCGAATTACATGGAGATTCCACCTGAACTCACTGGAGTCGAAGCAAGGATAATTGCACTCGTTGGGAAATGGTTCCCAACAGGCGCTCACAAAGTTGGTGCAGCGTTTGGATGTCTGGTTCCCCCCTTAGTAACAGGTCAATTCGATCCCACACTGCATAAAGCTGTCTGGCCATCCACCGGTAACTATTGTCGAGGTGGTGCTTATGATGCAAGTCTCCTAGCCTGCGAAAGCGTCGCAATTCTTCCTGAAGAAATGAGTCAAGAACGATTTGACTGGCTCAAAACAGTAGCTGGAGAGATAATCAAGACCCCTGGTAGTGAAAGTAATGTCAAGGAGATATACGACAAAGTGGCTGAACTCAAAGATACAAGAGATAATGTGTTTGTGTTCAATCAGTTCAGTGAGTTTGGTAACTACCTCTGGCACTATGATATCACTGGGCATGCAATGAAAGAGGTTCTTGACAAGGAATTAGGTAATGAC